>DQSX01000095.1 GCA_015663065.1 Sulfurovum sp. | reverse complement strand
GTGGCAACCATGGGATACTCCAGGGCTTCGTATGTGGAATATGTTAGCGATGAGAAAGTAGAAATGTATAATATTATCAGAATTGATGCAATATTGAGCTCTATTTAAAGGATAATGATGAAGCTGATGATAAATATACTGGCTACAACTTTTTTGACAGCAGGATTCTTTAACACTGCACAGGAGAGTGAAAAGGCAGAAATGATGGAAAATGCAAGACTCTGCAAGCTCTTTACCGAAAAAGTACAAAAGTATCAAGCGACCATGCGGGATGATCGTTTGGCCAAAACAACACTTGCCTCCTATGAACAGCGTGCATCCCTCTTCTGTTCAAAATTAAAAACAAAAGCGAACAATACTGCCAGATAGCATCTTTGTTATATGTTACCTGGCCAACCTTTTTTCATTCAGTATTGTATAGAGTACCGGAAGATAGAGAAGGTTGAGCACGGTTCCCCATGCAAGTCCAAAACCAAGAGCAATAGCCATAGGCTGAAAGATAGCAGCTTGTCCTGTCGGAAAGAAGATCAGTGTACTCAGGCCAATTAATGTCGTTATAGAAGTTAGAATAATCGGTCTGAAACGTTTTGATGCATAGAGAAAAATATCATCGATTGTTTGTGCTTTTTTAAGATTCATGACCATAATGATCCCGTCATTGATAACGACTCCGGAGAGTCCAAGCATGCCAATAATGGATGGCATAGAGAGATTGATCCCCAGTAGAAAATGTCCGATGAGTACACCCAAAAAAGCAAAAGGGATCACAGACATCATCATGAAAGTCTCCCTGAAAGAGTTGAAGAGGTAGAGAAGGGAGAGCATAATGAGTACCATTGCAACTGAACCGGCAAGTATCATATCGTTTTTGAGTTCCTGTTTTTTTTCTGCTTCTCCTTTGAGAACGATTTTGATCCCTGCCTGTTTGGCCTCTTCCAAAATAGTACTGAGTCTTTCCAACACTTCTGTTGCAGTGATCGTTTTACTGTCAACATTGGCATAGATATAGAAATTCTTGATACCACCATCTTTGATGATCTTTTCAAAAGAGCGTATTTTGCGGAAGGAGACAACCTCTTTGAGAGAAACGAAGCTACCGTTGCTGAGTTTGAGTCTGAAGTTCTCAAGTGCCTCGAGTGTCTCCTTCTCTTCACTGCGTACTTTGATTTCGAGCAGGTCACTGTTGTCAAATGCTATGGCGATACGCCGTTCCAAAAAGGCATCAGCAAGTAGTGATCCAATCTGTTTTTCATTCAACCCTAAGGATTCACCATAGGTATTGACCTGCAGTTTGATCTCATCACGTCCATAGTTCATACTGTTATTGACTGAGATAACTCCCTTGATCTTGTTCAGTTTTTCCTGAATTTTTTCTGAAAAGTACATTACTTTCTGGCTGTCGTTACTGACAAGGCCGACCTTAAGATCGGATTTTATAGGACCGACCTTTTTTTCCACTATGGCAAGATCACTAAGCCCGAAACGTTCTTTGTATTCTTTTTCTTCAATAAATTTACGAAGCCGTTTGGCTATTATGCGTGACTTCTCCTCTCTGCTACGCCCGGTTGAATCATAGTAAAAACTTAGTGCCGGTGTGATGAATCGGTCAACAAAATTCTGAGCCTTGAGCTTTTTCAGCTCAATGACCATTTGCCCCACATAGGGGTAGGTTTCAGAATTGCCTGCACTGTCACGTCTCCATCCTGCAACGGATCCTATATGATCGATAAAGAAGAGATCTTTGTTCTCAAAGAGATCTTCTTCGATCTTTTTGAGATAGCGGAGTGTCTCTTCAGTAGTTGTATTGACATTGGCTTTGAGTGTGAGTGTCAATGATGTAGCATCGAACTTTGGAAACATTTGGAATTTACTCATCTTTACTCCCCAAATTGTCAGTATCGGTACCAGAATGACAAAGAGTGCTAAAAAGCGTTTTCGCCGCTTCATAAAGTAGTGGATGATTCTGCTGTAAAGTATGTTGGCACGTCTCCATGAAGTGGTTTTTTCTTTTTTGTTCAGCACATGGGCTGCATGAATAGGCAAAAAGATAAACGATTCAATCAGAGAAGCAAGGACCAGTACAGACACTGCAATGGGAATCAGCTTGATTACTTCCCCCATTGTCCCATGCAGCATCAGTGCAGGGATAAAGGCAAAAAGAGTGGTGACCGATGCGATGGTAACCGGCTTGAACATCTCTTTGGCTCCAAGGACCGCTGCTTCTTTTGGCGGTATTCCCTCTTCAATATGCTGCTGGATGTTCTCACTGACAACGATGGCATCATCAACAATGATCCCCAGTGCAATGAGTACACCAATCAGGGAGATCATGTTAATGCTGTATCCTGCAAAGTAGAGATAGGCCGCACCCATGACAAAGGAGGTTGGGATCCCTAAAAAGATGATGAAGGCCATCCGTTTGTTGATAAGCAGTACCATGAGCAGTGTGATGAGAATAAGTCCAAGAAGGATATTGGAGACAATGATGTTCAGACGGTCTTTGATGGCAGTGGAGCGGTCATTGTGGATCGTATAGGTGATCTCGGGATGGTTTGCATTATGTTCCCTGACCAGTATCTCTATTGCTTCTGAGAGCTCCAGTGCATTTCCTGCAGGGCTCTGTTTGATGTTGAGATCAATGGCATTTTGGGTATCGATGGAGTAGAGAGTTTCGGTATCTTCATAGCGTTTGGCCACAGTAGCGATATCTTTGACGTAAAGAGTCTTTCCTTCGACCTCTATACGGCTTTCAAGCAGTGACTGGGCATCTTTCGGACCGTTATATGTAGAGAGGTAGTAGAAGCCTTTTTTCTCATCCTCTATGGTCCCTGCGGGGTAGATATAGCTTACTCCTGAGAGTACGTTAATGAGACTGTTCTCATCGAGTCCCAGAGCTTGTATCTTTTCAGCATTGAGTTTGATATCATAGTACTTGTCCGAATCACCGTAGATGGTTACTTCTGCAATATGCTTGAGTGCAGTGATCCTCTCTTTGAGCTCATTTGCCGCTTCTACAAGTTCTGCATGTGTTACTTCATCGGAAGAGACGGCAATACGCATCAGATTACGTTTGATATCGAGTACTTTGACGGTGGGTTCATCCATATCTGAAGGCAAGTACTGTCTGGCAAGTGTTATTGTATCTTTGACCTTGTCAGCGATATTGTATTTGTCGACACGTTTTTCCAGTTCTAGAATAATATTGAACTTGCCTGCAGAGATGATAGTTGCCATCTTGTCGATCCCGTCAATGTTCCTGATTTGTTCTTCTATCTCACGTACTGCCATTTTGTCAAGCATATCGATGGAGGCTCCGGCATAATGTCCGTTTACAGAGACCATGTCGAGTTCAAATGAAGGGAAAATCTCTTTGGGGGTTTTAGTGTAGAGTATGATTCCTGTTAGAAAAACGGAGATGAAGAGAAAATAGTTGAGGCGGCTGTTCTCAACGAAGAAACGTAAAAGTTTTTCGAACATCAGTATCCATTTAATTTTTTTACAATTGTAGCGTATCTGTACTATTTTTGGCCTATTGTTTATTTTTCGGGATACTTGGGGTGATTAATTGTTTTAATCTGTTTTTGAGAGGCAAGGAAAATCTTGTGTATCCTTTGGTTAAGTTTTAGTGTATAATTATTGATATAGAAGAGAGGAGAGCTTTATGCCAAGATCACACAAAATAGTCTACACCCTCTATATCGTTGTATGGGTGATCATGGCGATCAACCCTAAATACCGTGAAGACTGGCTGCTTGAAAACATATTGGTGTTTATTGTCTTTCCTTTGGTCGTCTGGATGGACCATAAGCACCGTTATACACTTACAAGTATCATCTTCCTTCTTATTTTTGCCAGCCTGCACTCTCTGGGATCGCACTTTACCTATGCCGAAATGGAATACTTTGATACCATAACACAGTTTTTTGGTTTTGAAAGAAATCATTTTGACCGGGTGGTACATTTTCTCTTTGGTCTGTTGGTTTTTCGGATACTTTTTGAAATGACCACGGCAGGGATCACCCATATTAAAAAAGCACTCTTTTTTGTTTTTATCCTGATCATTGCTGTTTCAGCACTGTATGAGATACTGGAATGGCTTGCAATGATCGTTTTTCATCCGGAACTTGGCATTGCATTTATGGGAACCCAGGGAGATATATGGGATGGACACAAAGATACTGTAGCTGCGATGATAGGTGCGTCTGTCAATCTGTTTTTTTATAAAAGTTATAAGAAACTGTTCCGAAGCAAGGTGTAACTGTTCATATTTCGTTGTAGGGGAGTGTTACTATGTTATATGCTTCTGGAAGCTGTGTTGAGGGCAGGGTCTTCCAGCGTTTTGTGAGTCTCTGTTTGAGTTTATCTGAGATCTCTGTGAGTTGTTTTTCCGCTTCTTCGAGTGTAAGGTGCATTACATGAATGAAGACTTGTATTTTCTCCTCATCTTTTCCCTGATAAATATAAAATTTGGTAATGTCCATTGTATGAAAAAGATGTTTGACAAGATGAGAAAACCGCAGATACTCTTCTCCTTTGTATTCTAAAACCAGATAGTCGGTAAACCCATTTTTTACCAAAGGTACGGCAATAGTATACTGTTTATTCAGATGCTGTTGGAAAAGCAGGGGGGTAGGAGGTTCGCTGATACGTTCGAATTTTGCATAGAAAGTACGGTTGTTGAACGGTATCTGTTCAACAACACGAGAGCGCTTGATGTAGTAGTGATCTGTACTGAACTCTAAATCAAATACTTTTATATCCGATCCTTAGTAAATCGGTTTATCATAGATGACGAAGTTGGAAGCAAGCTCCTTCATCTCCTCTTTGATCTT
>DQSX01000229.1 GCA_015663065.1 Sulfurovum sp. | reverse complement strand
GATGCTTTATGGGAGATACGTCCTGAGCGGGAGATATAGGGATTTTCAATAGGATTTATATCTATGGCTTTGCCATAGGAATGTTTTGACCAGTTTTTAGATCCTGTGGCTTTTCGGCAGTTAAATGCTGAAGTATTGTCTGCTTCTATGGATTGCCAGTCTGACCCTTTGTAGTCAGAGACCAGTCTCATTTTTCGAATGGGATACCCTATCTCATAAAGTTCCCCAAAGATCTTTTTGACTTCCAAAACTACATCTTTGTGGACAATGATCTCACCCATTTTATCATTACCTTTAAAATCTCTGTGTTTGATCTGCAGGTAACGTAAATTTTTCAGAGGAACAGGACAGCCTTTTCTCCATGAATGCCCTTCTATCATACGCTTCTTTATCTGCGGTGTAATACTTGAAATATCTGCTGTATAGTCAGCATAGGCTATTGTCCATAATAGTATGGGTAAAAGTATTCTTTTCATATCTGCTCCTTATCTCTTCCATCATATAATATTTACCTTCTATTTACATTTTTTAATTACAATTCGCATCAAAACGATTAAGGAATCAAATGGAAAAATTTAGTAATTATATTTTGTTAATATCTCTTACTATTTTGTTTATCTTTGCAGGAGGCTTCCTTGGCGATAAAATAGGTATGATACTTGCCATACTCATATCAAGTACTGTATATACCTTTATATATTATTTTGCAAAAGAACAAAGAGACAGTGTAAAAGAAAAACAAGTAAACAACAAAAATACAAACAATAATGATGCAGAAATTTATGCTATGGTTGAAAGATTGGTGAAACGTACAGATATTCTCTACCTCTACCAAAAAGGTAAAAAAACATTTAAAGGAGTGGAATATGGAACAATTTAAAACCTATGCACTCATGACAGGACTTACCCTTCTGTTTATCTGGTTTGGAGGCATGATCGCCGGCCAAGCCGGTATGGTCATTGCCTTTATTGCTGCGGCAGGGATGAACTTTTATGCCTACTACTATAGTGATCAGCAGGTACTTAAACATTATGATGCACAGCCTGTAGACCGTTACCATGCCACAGGACTCTATGAGATCGTTGAAAGACTTACTGTAAAAGCAGACTTACCTATGCCTGCACTCTACATTATCCCGGAAGCACAGCCCAATGCTTTTGCCACAGGACGAAACTATGAAAATGCTGCTGTGGCTGTAACAGAAGGTTTGCTTGAACTTTTAAATGAAGAAGAAGTTGAAGCGGTGATCGCCCATGAACTTTCACACATTAAACATTATGACATGCTCATTGGTACAGTGACCGCTACCATTGCTGGAGCTATTGCTATGCTGGCACAGTTTGGGATGTTCTTTGGCGGAGAAAGAGACAGACCAAATATACTTGTTACACTGGCACTCATGTTCATTATGCCACTGGCTGCCACGGTCATACAGATGACTGTCAGTCGCAATCGTGAATTTATGGCTGATGCCGGTGCTGCCGAGATGACAGGACACCCTGAATGGCTACAGACAGGTTTGGCTAAACTTGACAACTATGCAAGAGGTATCTCCATGCCTGAAGCAGACCCGCAAACAGCCCATATGTTCATCATCAATCCTTTTACAGGAAGAGATGTATCAATGAAGCAACTCTTCTCTACTCACCCAAGCACAGAAGCAAGAATTGAAAAATTGGAAGCATTAAAATAATGCTTCCTTAAAACTATTTTTACTATACCTCATTCAGACATCTCTACACAAAACTTCACTATAATTTCACTATTACAACATTAAGGTTTTCCGTGAAAAACAACCATTATGAAGTCTTCATCGTAGGTGCAGGTATTTCAGGAGCTGCGCTGGCTTATGAACTGGCAAGATATACAGATGTAAAAAGCATTTGTATATTGGAAAAATATGAAGATGTTGCTACACTCAATACTCAGGGAAAAGCAAACTCACAAACCATCCACTTTGGTGATATTGAGACCAACTATACCATTGCAAAAGCTTCTATTACCAAACAGACTGCCAAAATGGTAGAGAAATATTGTCTGCAACACAAACTTGAAAATGAGGTCATCTTTTCACACCAGAAAATGGCATTGGGTGTAGGAGACAGAGAAGTTGAGTTTTTACTTGAGCGTTATGAAGAGTTTAAAGAACTTTTTCCAAACATGCAGGTATGGGATAAAGAACATTTAAAGACCATTGAACCTAAACTTGTGTTTGATGAAAACGGCAAAGAGCGTGAAGAGACTATCGTAGGTATAGGGTCTACAGGTGAATGGACCACCGTAGATTACGGCAAAATGACAAAAAGCCTCATAGACAATGCCAAAAAAGAGCCTGACACAGAAGTAGAACTCTTTTTAAATACACAGGTCACAGACATTGTAAAACATGAAGACGGCGGTTATGAGATCAAAACGAACAATGGCACTTATAGTGCTGATTCTGTTGTGGTCAATGCAGGAGCACACTCACTCTTTTTGGCGCACAGGATGGGTCATGGCCTGGACTATGCGACCCTTCCAATGGCAGGGTCTTTCTATATGACCAACCAAACCATGCTTAACGGAAAAGTCTATATGGTACAAAATCCAAAATTGCCTTTTGCCGCCCTGCACGGAGACCCGGACATCCTGGAGAATGGCCTGACCCGTTTTGGACCTACTGCACTGGTACTGCCTAAACTGGAGAGATTCAAATCAGGAACCTATTGGGATTTCTGGAAAACACTCAATTTTGATGCAAATATTGTAACGATCTTTTGGGAGCTTCTTAAAGATTCCGACATCAGAAACTACATCTTTAGAAACTTCTTGTTCGAAGTACCCTACTTCAACAAAAAACTCTTTGTGAAAGATGCAAGAAAGATCGTACCTTCTCTCTCTGTAGACGACATCCACTATGCCAAAGGTTTTGGTGGCGTACGTCCACAGGTACTGGATAAAAAAGAGCGTAAACTGATGCTTGGAGAAGCTTCCATAAACACAGGAGAGGGGATCATCTTCAATATGACACCTTCACCTGGTGCAACAAGCTGCCTTGGAAACGCAAAAAGAGATGTGATCAATCTCTGTTCGTTCTTAGGCAAAACATTTGATAAAGAGAAGTTTGAAGAAGAGTTGGTAGAACACAATCTTCCACAATCTGTCATCGATGAAAAACTTCAAGCCAAGTATGTTTCCGAGATCAGAGCAGAGATACATGCACATGAAGAGAAGTATTTTCTAAACCTCAATGATGGGCAGGAACTTCCAAGTTATTGGGAAAAACCCTATTCACCATGGAGAAACAAACGTGATCACTGGTCCATGTAAATGAGTGCTTTTTCTATTCAGCTCATGAACGGATGTTTGGCATCTGACATTGAACTTGAAGACCAGAATGCTTTTCAGGCACTGCAACAGCTCGGAGCCATAGAAGAGGTGAATGGACTCTGGACACTTAACTCACTCTACCGTGCCGGACGTCTTTACATTGGGAAAGACGGCAGAGGTTATGTGGAAGCAGAATTCAAAGAACAAAAAGACTTGCTTGTGGAACCTGACCATTTGGGTGATGCCAAACACGGAGACACTGTCGTTGCCAAACGTATCATTGCCAGACGTGGACGTGCCAGCGGGAAAGTTGTTCAGATCCTCAGCAAAGCCCATATGTTTACCATTGCTTATACCCATAGAGATGAACAGGGTAACTTTTCCATACTGAACATCCGTACAGGCGAGCCAACCCACGCTGTCATGGAAGGCATGGACCTCAAAGCCTTTAAACTGGGGACCGTACTCAAAGTAGACATTGATGATGACAAAGTACTGGAAGTCTTTGGTCATTTGGATGATCCGCGTGTCGATGAAAAGATCTCTTTGGCACTTTTTGACCGACAGGATGCTTTTCCGCCCGAATGTCTGGAGGATGCCTTAAAAGTTGAAAAAGAAGTGGACAAAATGGAGCACCCTGACCGTGTTGACCTAACTGCATTAGACTTTTGTACCATCGACCCTGTCACCGCAAAAGATTTTGATGACGCCATCTATTTTGATATTGAAACTTTCACACTCTATGTTGCCATTGCAGATGTCTCCCACTATGTCACTTACTTTAGCAACATAGACAAAGAGGCAAAAAAAAGAGGCTTCACCACTTACCTGCCACACAAATCTTTTCCTATGCTGCCAAGAGAACTCAGTGAAAATATCTGTTCTCTTAAACCTAGAGTGGACAGACTTGCTTTTGTAGCCAAAATAGCCCTGGACAGAGCCACTCTGAAACCTCTGAAAGAAGATTTTTTTGAAGCGATCATCCACTCCAAACACCGCTTTAACTATGAAAATATCGACACTATACTTGAACACGGCAGTGAAGGTGTCGATGGTACAGTTGCAGCGATCTTGAAGTGGCTGCTTCCTCTGCAAAAGATCACAGAAAGACTGCATACTGAAAGACTCAAACACGGTTTTGACTTCCGAAGCGAAGAGACCAAACTAAGCATCTCAGCAGAACATTTACTCACAGCCACACAAATAGAAACAGGTACCCCTTCCCACTCTCTCATAGAAGAGTGTATGCTTTTGGCAAACCAGGCATCAGCAAAACGTTTTACAGGAGAAGGGGACAGTATTTTCAGGATCCACGAACCACCGCAACTTTCACGTACAGAACAACTTCTCTCCGAACTTGCAGCAGTGGGACTCTTTGTAGAGGAGTATGAAGATTCTCCTTCACTCATACGTGCCATACAGAATGAGGCAGAGAAAATGGGATTGGCTGCAGAAGTAGACTCAATGCTCATAAAATCCCTGCGTCAGGCACAATACAGTGCACACAACGTCGGACATTTTGGGTTGGGATTCTCTCACTACAGCCATTTTACCTCTCCTATCAGAAGATACGCAGACCTCATACTGCACAGACTTATCAAAACACAACTCAATGATGACAAAGAGGAAGCCGAGTATCTCTTGCGTAACATTGAGCCTCTTTGTGCCAGAGTCTCTGACCTGGAGCGTGAAGCGACCAAAGCGGAGTGGGATTTCAGAGACAGAAAATTCGCCCGCTGGGCCCAGACCGAAAAAGGCATGTTCTTTGAGGCAGAGATCATTGAAGCCGGAGAGAGTGCAAAGGCAGTGCT
>DQSX01000162.1 GCA_015663065.1 Sulfurovum sp. | reverse complement strand
TTTTTAATTTCTGAACCTATTGTTGGATCAAGATTTACTTGCCATATAGAGCCTTGTTTCATTGAAAATCCTCAGGATCCAAGTCAGTAAGACAAGTAAGCTCATCATTACTCTCATACTCTTTTGCCATAAGTTCAACAGCGCGTGCAAGCTTCTCTTCTTCCTTTTGTTTTACAAAGTACTCTATGGCTTGCTTTATAATATCTGATTTGGAACTTTGTAACTCTTGTTTTAGAGAATCAAGTGTAACATTCATACTATGAGGCAGTGAAAATGTAATTCGATCATAGCTTACTTGTGTTGCCATTATCTATCCTTTATGCTTTTAAATATGTTTTATTATACATCAATATTTGATGTCTGTAAAGTAAGTGTAGTTAAATATGGGCTAATTTATATTTAAAGAGAGTCTTGTTAACTATGATTGTACAAATATAATACGTTTTTTACATACTTTGAGCTATTATATGAGTAATAAAAGTTATAAATATATAATTTAGAGGTAGATATGAATTTCAAGAAGAGTATTTTATTGGGGACTGTTGTTGCATTTTTGCTGGCAGGCTGTATGGGCAGTGAAGATGAAGTGACTGAGTTTAATAAACCGGCACTCTACTGGTACAAGCAGATCGCACAGAGCATCTCTAAAAACAACCTGGACAAAGCAGACGAGTATTACATCTCACTCAAGAGTGAGCATATGCGTTCTCCGTTGATGCCTACGGCTATGTCTATGCTGGCACATGCCCATATGAACAGTGAAGAGTACCTGCTTGCGAACTATTATCTGGATGAGTACAATAAACGTTACGGTGCAGAAAGTACACGAGAGTATGTGGATTTCTTGAAGCTTGAATCCTCTTTCCTCGGTGTCAAAGATGTGAACAAAGACCAAAAACTGATCATGGACAGCATCTCTGCTGCCACTGTCTACCTTGCACGTTACCCGGGTTCAAGTTATACCCCGCTTGTCAACACCCTGCTTATAAGACTGCATATGAGTCAGTACTTGCTCAATGAAAATATTGCAGCACTCTATGACCGTACAGGAAAAGAAGAAGCAGCAAAAATTTACAGAGAAAAGAATGCAGGTTCCATAGTAGAACTCTCTGATATTACTGCACCTAAAGTGGGTATTATCGGTAAGGTGTTTGACTGATGCAGTTAAGTGATTATGATGCATTTCCGACCACGTTACCCATTGTCGTAGAGGATGAACTGTTTCTTTACCCTTTTATGATCAGCCCGATCTTTTTAACAGACCAGAAAGACATTGATGCAGCAACAGATGCCATGGAGAATAACTCTCTGCTTTTTGTGACCTCTTCGGTGCCGGGAAAAGAGGGCAGTCGTGACTTCAATGCCATGTATAAGGTAGGTGTTGTTGGTTCCATTATGCGTAAGGTACACATACCTGACGGAAGAGTGAAGATACTTTTTCAGGGACTTGCACGAGGTGAGATAGTAGACCCGGTGCAGGGTGACTTTAACCGTGCTGTCATTGACATTGTCGAGCTGGATAGTTTTGATCAACTGAAAGTAGATGCCCTCATGGGCATTTTACGTGACAAGATCAAACAACTCTCTTCACTTAACAGCCATTTTCCTGCGGATCTTGTACGTACTATAGAAGAGAATGACGAGCCACACCGCATAGCAGACCTTGTCTCTTCCATGTTGAAACTGGACAAAGAGGTCGCTTATGCACTGTACATAGAAGCCAATATTGAAAAACGCCTTTTGGGACTCATAGATGTGGTCACTTCTGAAATGGAAGCGGCCAAAGTGCAAAGAGAGATACGTACCAAGGTACATTCAAAGATCGAGCAGACCAATAAAGAGTATTTCCTCAAAGAACAGCTCAAAGAGATACAGCAGGAGCTGGGTGTAGATACACAAAGGGAAGAGGAAATCGTTGCGTTCAGAGAGAAGATCGCAGCCTTGAAACCCCATATGAATGAAGATGCTTACAAAGAGGTTTCTAAGCAGATGGAGCGTTTCGCACGTATGCACCCTGAAAGTGCGGAAGCACAAACAGTACAGAGCTATTTGGAGTGGGTGCTTGAACTGCCTTTTGGAAAGTTCAGCAAAAAATCACTTTCCGTGCATGATGTCTCCTCTGAACTTGACAAAGACCACTACTCTTTGGAGAAACCAAAAGAGCGTATCGTAGAGTTTTTCTCTGTACGCGAACTGGCGATGCTTAGAGGCATTAAAGCCAAAGAGACCGGTGGTGTCATCTTATGTTTTGCCGGACCTCCGGGTGTGGGTAAAACCTCACTGGCAAACTCCATAGCCACAGCACTGGGCAGACCGCTTGTGCGTATGGCACTGGGCGGACTGGAAGATGTAAATGAACTCAGAGGACACAGACGTACTTATGTGGGTGCCATGCCGGGCAGGTTGGTGCAGGGGCTCATAGAAGCCAAAAGTATGGACCCTGTCGTTGTACTCGATGAGATAGACAAAGTAGGGCGAAGCATGCGTGGTGACCCAACGGCAGCACTGCTTGAGATACTTGACCCTGAACAGAATAGCAAATACCGTGACTACTACCTGAACTTCAACATTGACCTAAGCAAAGCGATCTT
>DQSX01000113.1 GCA_015663065.1 Sulfurovum sp. | reverse complement strand
CTAAAATTTTTCATTATTGGAAATGGCATACTGCACTATAGCAAAAGAGCTTGAGCTGAATGCTTCCTAATGCGTCTTTTCATCGGCCACTTGTCAACTCCCATTACCGCTACAAGACCTATGGCAAGGAGAGCAAGCTTCATCCATGTATACAAAGAGACCGGTTGAACTGAAAGTACCTTCTGCATAAAAGGAACATGCATGGATACCAGGTGCAAAAGCTGTGTGAAAATAACCAAGTAAATCAGAAAGATACTGTTTTTATAATCTATCTTATGCAGATAATTGATCTCCGATCTTGTATTGAAAACATATCCTCTTGTATATTTTTATTCTATCTTCTTTAATTCACACATTTTTATTAATGAACTCTGTTACTTCATTAATTTTTTAAAGATAGAATGTAATGAAGTGCTAAAAAACAGCCCTAATTTTTGAAAGAAGGTAAATGAAAAATGAAAAAGGTAAAAAGAATTCTTGTAGGTATTGACATTTTTGAAAAACCAGACAATGTTTTAAAACGGGCATTGATGGTGGCAGAAGAAAATAAGGCAGCATTGTTCGTCGTTCATGCTGTACAGACTCCCCTCTTCTCGATTCCAAGCTATTTGGGAGGCAAGGAGGTCAACATCGATACCAAAGGGATCACAAAAAAAATAGAAAAAAAGATACACTCCTTGAACAAAAACAGGCAAATATCTTATGCTGTTTTGGTAAAAGAAGGAGATCCCGGTGATATTATTCTTTATAAGTCCAAACTGATCCATGCAGATATGATTGTCATAGGCGCAAGTAGAAAAAATAAAAAAAAATACCTGGGTGCAACAGCCGAAAAGGTAGCACACCAGAGTCATTTACCCGTACTGATCGTCAAGAACAGCGTTAAAAGGCCGTATCAGAACATTGTGGCACCGACTGACCTGCAGACACAGTCAAAACAGAGCATACTTTTTGCAAAAAGCATCTTTCCTTCAGCAAAGATCAAAGTCGTCAACAGCTCCGAAGTAATTTATGTAGACGGGCCATACACTGTAGTCGGATCCGATTTCGAAGCATATAATCGAAAAGCAAGGATCAGCGCGGAAAAAGATCTAAAAAACTTCATCAAAGACCTTTCCCTTAAAAAAGGTGAGGTCATTGATGGAAAAGGAAGCAGTAAAGAAGTACTGCTTGAGTATATCAACAAAAAGTCTTACGATCTTGTCGTAGTAGGTTCACGGGGTACTTCCGGCTTTAAAGCTTTGCTTGGAAGCATAGCATCTTTCATCTTGAGGGAGACATCAACCGATGTACTCGTATATGTTCCATAGATTGACCGGTCTTGTCTCAGAGAAAGTTACCGGAAAATCTGTAGCCCCATACCGGATCAATCAGCTATAGCAAGAGAAGGGAAGAAAGGATCGCAGGTGATACCATGCCATTGAATATCCCTACGCTGTTATCTCTTTTTCGTATCGCTGCAGCACCATTTCTGCTGCTTTCCGGATGGTTTGGAAGAGCGGACCTTTTCTTTATACTCTTTGGTCTGATGCTGCTGTCAGATGCACTTGACGGGTTCATCGCCCGTATGTTGGACCAGACAAGTGAACTTGGTGCAAAACTTGACAGTTACGGAGATATGGCAACCTATCTCAGTACACCGATAGCTGCCTGGTGGCTTTGGCCGGATATCATCAGAGAGGAGCTGTACTATATCATTGGAGTCGTTACTGTTTATCTGCTGCCTGCTGTTTTTTCATTTGCAAAGTTCGGTGAACTTGCCAGTTACCACACATGGAGCGCCAAGATATCTGCGGTGCTGATGGGTGGAGGTATCATGTTACTGTTTGGATTTGAAAACAGTACCCTCTTTCATATTGCGGTCTATTTCGTCATTGTTGAAGCGATAGAGAATATTGCCATTACCTTTATATTACCGGAACCGAAAACTAACATCCGTTCTATCCGGCATGCCTGGAAGGAGCAAAAATACAGTTGACATTTTTGGGCACAAGTGCAGAAAAACCGACCAAAGAGATGAATTTTTCCACCCTTGCACCGAAACTTGAGCAGGATAATAAATCGTATCTGTTTGTATATAAGTGTACCTATACACAGAAAAACTAGGAAAAACGGCAGAGAAAAAGCACATCAGAAACCTGATTGCTACCCACATAAACCCCGCTATAACAAAAACAGCCATTTGCGTAAAGAGATGCTTTATAATGAGATAAAAGAGAATTACAGGGGAAACCTTTTCATTGTCAGTGATTTTGATATCTGTCTCCCTGGCAGAGACAGAGTTGTCACAAAAAAGTCAAAATACAGAACCTTCTGACCGATCGATAAACAATACTATCTATTTTAAAGGAATGGACCATTTTTGATAATAGGCGACCATCCGGAGCGCTACTCCTGTAATAAAAAGTGTGGATATCATATAAAAATTGAGCAGTTCCAAATAGGAAAAGAGATACATAAAGAGTCCTATCAAGAGAGAGATCGTTCCGTAAAATCCTGTTTTGAATACAAAAGGCACCTCATTGATGATTACATCACGTGTGATCCCTCCTCCCACAGCAGTAATAAATGACAGTACAAGAACACCTGTAAGATTAAAGTGTGTCTCCAGGGCGATCAGGGCACCAGTGATACTGAAAGAGATCAAGCCGATGGAGTCACTGATGATAAAGAGCAGACGGTTCTCAATGGTGCCGCGTTTATGAAATCTGAAAAAGATCATGAGCACCATAACAGCAATGATCATTACCGCAGGCAGATTGCTGCTGAAAGCATAAGGAGTCCGATCCACCATCACATCACGGATGATCCCCCCTCCAAAGGCTGTCAAAAATACAGAGATCAATACCCCCAGAAAATCCAGTCTGCTTCGTACTGCAACAAAAAAACCGGAGATCGCAAAGGCAATAATGCCGATATACTCCGCAACTTCGAACATCCACTCTCCTTTTTAGGATAAATTATACTAAAATAATGACCTTACTCAACTGGAGAAGAGAATGAAACGTATTTTATTTGTCTGCCTGGGAAATATTTGCCGCAGTCCTGTTGCCCAGGGTATCGCACAGAAGCTCACCGAAGAGTATGCTATAGCCTGTGAGATAGACTCTGCAGGTACAAGCAGCTGGCATCAGGGGGAGCCTCCCTGTGAACATTCCATAGAAGTAGCAAAAAGACACGGTATTGATATTTCCAGACAGATTTCACGCCCTATTACAGCCGATGACAAGAAGAAATTCGACTATGTCGTTGCGATGGATAGTCAAAATCAAAACGATCTGGAAGCACAGGGTTTTTTAAATGTTCATCTTCTTGGCAACTTTGGAGGGCATGAAGGTACTGATATACCTGACCCTTATTT
>DQSX01000142.1 GCA_015663065.1 Sulfurovum sp. | reverse complement strand
CAACAGAAGTCCAATAGTTCAATCTCTCTTCATCAAGTGTAAGCTCTTTGTTTTCAGATACCGGGTTATAATGTCCGATTACTTCGATCCAACCACCATCTCTTCTTTTTCTGCTGTCTGTTACTACGATTCTGTAAAATGGCTTCTTTTTTCTACCCATTCTTGTCATTCTGATCATTGTCATATTATGTCCTTTGTGTTTTCATTTATTGCAATGCCTACTCGAGGATGAGTTATGCATTATGGAATAAAGTACTGACAACTGCTTTTTAATGACTAAAACACTCATCAACACTTCATAATTCTTTTTGGAACGCGATTCTACCATAAAGTTTATAAATTTTTTATTAAATGACATATCTCTTTTTCTCTGTGCCGCAACAAAGCATTTTTAGCCAAACAAATATCTTAAAGCAGAATCAGCCGGGGCATCACCATGGAGTTTTAAACTCAGTGCAGAGGGAAGAGCCCGTCCGAAAACAAAGGTAAACCAGTTTCTTACAAGACGTCACTACAAATATACATTAAGTGATGACTTCTCACTCTTTGGGGCAGTATGGGCAAAAAACAGACAAGAGTCAGGATATACAACAAATAGTGACTTTTTTACAGCTGCTGACCTCATGCTTGGTGTCTACTATGATCTCAATAAATACATCAACCCTTATGCTTTCTATGAAATGTACTTGAATGCAGAAAAAGGTGACTGGAATAACTATGAATCAGTATGGTCAGGTTTGGTTCAGTAGGTGTAGGTGGTACACTTTAGATTGAGAAAAAACACTTTGTAAGCTACTATGCTGAGTATTATTTTTCACTCGGTATACAAGAAGGCGGCTATGCGAATGCCTTCATTGGATCAATAGCATGTAGCGGAATATTTACGTTACATGACTACGATTTAGCTAACGTGGCATACCCGGGAAGCCGCCACCGCCGCCACCCTGCATTTGACTCATCATCTTCTGCATCTCTTTCATACCGCCTTTTCCTGACATCTTTTTCGCCATCTTCGCAGCATTTTTAAACTGTTTAAGTACACGGTTGACATGCATCTGCTCTAGTCCTGCACCTTTTGCTAAACGTCTTTTTCTAGTATTGTTTAACAGGTCCGGATTTTCTCTCTCTTTTTCAGTCATGGAAGAGACCATTGCTTTGATCATTTTGACCTCATCTGAGTTTTCAAGGTCCATATCGCCTATCTGCTTGGCCATGTTACCCATACCGGGGATCATTCCCATAATGGATTTCATAGAACCTAGTTTTTTCATCTGTTCCATTTGTGCAAGGAAGTCATTGAAGTTGAACTGACCTTTTTTGATCTTTTGTGTCATCTTCTTTGCTTCTTTAGGATCAATGGCAGCTGCAGCTTTTTCAGCCAATGACTCCACATCTCCTGCACCCATAAGACGGCTTACGATCCTGTCAGAGATGAACTGCTCGAGGTCAGGCATCTTTTCACCCGCACCGATGAAACGGAGCGGAACACCTACCTGTTGTGTCAGTCCTAGTGCCACCCCGCCTTTAGAGTCACCGTCAAACTTGGAAAGAACCACACCGGTAATGCCGATCTTCTCTTTAAAGGTTTGTGCGGTTCTTACAGCATCCTGACCTGTCATGGCATCTGCCACATAGAAAAGCTCATCCGGTTGAGCGACTTTTTTCACTTCTGCAAGTTCATCCATAAGTTCATCATCGATGGCAAGACGTCCGGCTGTATCTATAAGCACGACATCATACATCTCTTTTTGGGCTTTTTCAAGTCCCTGCTTTACAATATCTTTAGGTTTTGCAGACTCATCTGCAACCAGGTCTACCTCTATTTGTGAAGTGATCTGTCTAAGCTGTTCCACCGCTGCGAGTCTCTGAAGGTCGGCTGCCACGATGAGTACTTTTTTCTTTTTCTGCTCTTTGAGGAAGTAGGCAAGCTTACCTGTTGTGGTGGTTTTACCAGAACCCTGCAAACCTATCATCAACACCACAGTTGGCGGTTTGGAAGCAAAAGTAAACCCTTTTGGCGCACCTTCAATAGTTAGAATGTCAGTGAGTTTTTCTTGCAGTGCTTTAAGAAAGTTGTCTTTTCCTACACCGTGTTTTTTTGTCTCAAGTTCCACAGAAGCAATGAGCTCTTTGACCACTTTATGGTGTACATCTGCTTTAAGTAAAGACTTTTTAAGTTCTGTAGTGGCTTTTTTAAGTGCTTTTTCATCATCGTGAAAACGAATTTTGCCTATGGCATTTTTAAAACTGTCGGTTAATGTATCGAACATGGTGTACCCTATGATTTTTGAATTATATTGTCTTTTAATGCTGTGATTTTACCCAATTAGCGCTTTAACTCCGGAAAAGTCTTTGCAGGTCTTTTTCTACTTTTCCTGTAACAATACATTTGTTTTTTCATTTTCATTAAAAAAATGTAAGATGTCATCTTCAAAGATCTCTTGTTTGATCCTGACATCTTCAGGTACATGAAGTTTTAACACTTTGTCAAAACTTTCTTGGTTTGCACATAAACTTGTAGTCACCATCAGCAGTGGAAGTACCATGTATTTGCTTGTATTTAGTAAAAATTTCCTCATGAATTACACCCCTTTAGGATTTTCACCATACATATTACTTCCTGCCTGCGAATCTGTCACATAAAAAAAGATAAGTACAAGCGCACCAACGATCGGTATAAGTCCTATAAGCAGCCACCATCCGCTTTTACCTGTATCGTGTAGACGTCTTACTCCTATGGCTATGGACGGTACAAGCAGTGCCAAAGCCAAAATGAACTGAAGGATGCCTCCCTGAGCTGCCTGTTCTGGTGCTATACCCAGCATAGGGTTGACAACTGCTGTATCTACCATCCCCACTGCAATAGCAATAATGAGATAAAAGAGTGTATAAAACCAGTACTCACTTCTGCTTGCTCTGCCGTCAAATTTGGCATATCTGTTTTTGATCGTCTCTATAAAATATCTGTTGAATTGTTCCATTTTTATTCCTTATTTTGAGTCTAGTGTGACCCAGTCTCTGCATCATACTCTTTAATGTCCTCTTTGAACTGCTTGACCTCTTCTGCCAAAAACTGCTTGTAGTGTCCACGCATGACCACCACAGGCATACCTACTTTTGCCCACTTGAAAAGAGGCGCGATATCTTGTCTGCCTACATGAATACACCCGTGTGACATGGCTGCTGTATTTCCAAGGTGTAAAGCTTCACCACTAGAGGTAAATGCAATCTCAAAATCCATATTGTTTATGCCGTTTTTACTTGGGTGCGTTTTAGACATATGGAATCTTCTTTTTAACAATACTTTGTGTATGCCGTTGGTGGTTTCATGCCCTCCGCCTGCTCCAAAGGAGATGACGCCGTGCCACCAGATAGTACCATCTGAATCAACCGCATATACCCGTCCGTCAGATCCGGGCTCTCGTACCGATATTACAAAAAAGTTTTTACCTTTCAAGTTTCTGATCTGCGGATTTTTATGGTGCTTGTCAGTCACCTCGAATTTTGTTGTACTCAATGCTTTGATGTTATGTTTGTGCGTTTGTTTGAACTTTGATGCCTCTACAGAACTCAATAGTAACATTGAACACGCCAACAAGTAAATTACTTTCTTTATTACTTTAACTCATTGTTTGACATATTTTACACTTTATTACTTTATTTTTTACTGCTATAGTTAATCAAACAAAACAAAAAAATGACGAAGGAAACCCTATGAAAATATATACACTATCACTACTTACTTTGGCAGCCACTTTTGCTTTATTTTTGACTGCCTGTGGAGATGGACCCGCTCTTACAGCAGACTCATTTGTCTACAATGGTCATAATTTCGGGCATAATAGGAATGCTGATTTTAAACATGGTGTACGAGACGGATGTAAAACGTCAAGCGGAACGTACACAAAAAATCATGCCCTGTTCAACAACAGCAACGCTTACCATACAGGCTGGGAAGACGGTCGTATGCACTGTAAAGGGAAGTAGCCTGAGACAATAAAGATTATTGTCTGACCGTCTCCAGCTGAATCTTGTCATAACCATAGACATCATCGTAGAACATTACTGTACCATCTTCATCAACCAAGGCGGTGAGGTAGACAATATCGACAGGTATAGACCTAGAGAGTCGATAAGGTGTTTTTTTATTCTCTTCCAGGATCTGCCTGGATCTTTCCGCATCTATCTTTGGCTCGATCTCTGCAAAGGTTTCAAGAAGTTCAAATGGTTTACCCAGTCTCACACAACCATGACTCAAAGCTCTATAGTCTTTTACAAATAAATAGCGTTGATTGGTATCATGCATATAGACAGAATATTTGTTCGGAAAGAGGTATTTGACCTTTCCCAAAGCATTTTTCTCACCCGGAGACTGCATAAATTTGTAAGGAGGGAGTTTTCTGCCGTATTTGTGCCAGTTGACTTTGTAGGGGTTTACTCTAGGAGAGTGTTCAGAGTAGCCTGTATGGATCTCAATGTTCTTTTTATTGGTGTATCCCGGGTCTTTTTTCAGTTTTGGCACTGTTTCATGTCTGATGATACTTGCCGGTATACGCCAATAGGGGTTTAACACGATCGTTCTGACCCTGCCATAAAAGACAGGTGTCTCATGCCCTTTTCTTCCCACAATGACCCTCATGGAACGGATCATCTCTTTATCGTCATACATATACATCGAAAACGAAGGAATATTGACATAAATATGATATTTGTCATGGTCTCGCTTGAACCATTTGATGCGATCGAGGTTGAGTTTGAGTTTTGCCACTTTCTCTTCAGCACTTACATTTAGTGCTTTACGTGTCATTTTTCCCACATATCCTGCTGCTTCCATGCCGTGTCTGGCCTGAAACCTCTTTACTGCATCGACCAAACAGCCTTTATAGCGGTTACCCTTTTCATTTTTGTCGCAGACATAGTCACCCTCAATGGCCAATCTTTCTCTTAAAGCAGGTACAATAGAAGCACTTTTTCCAGGTTTGAGATTTTTAAAGTCAGGCAGAGGTTTCCAACCACCCTGAGCTACAATATCTTTATATTTTTTCAAAGCATCCAACATTCTCTCATAGTGGCCAAAAGAAGGTTTTGCCTTCTTAAAGGCGTAGTCCAGTGACTTATGTGTCAAAGACTCTATGAGCAGACCTTCAGGTGTCTCCAAAATAGGATGTACTGTCCATACCCCGTGTTTCATTGTTGTATGAATAATGTGTTGAAATTTTTTCCAGTCAATGTCCCCATAGAGTTTATGTGCCATGAAGTCCTGATAGAGCTTTGCAATTTGAAGCTCTCTATCCCTGATTGCCTCTTTCTCTCGAGGTATTTCAGCATTTTTAAGGGCTTCATACTTACGGTAAATAGTAGAATTTTGCTCTAAAGTAATGTCTGATTCTATATGGGAAAAAAGACTCTTTGTGTACTCTGTCAGTCCCTCTTCTGTAATCCAGATAGGTTGGAAGTTAAGCAACGCATACATCGCTTTGAGTCTGTCATGCTTGTCTTTACCAATGAGTCTTGCCGCTAACGCTCTGTACTTTGCCTGTGTGGCTTCTGCCACCGTTAAATTCAGGTCACGATAAAACATAGCATTAATGACTCTTTCATCTGCCAATTCATTGATCGCAGACATGATACTGTTCTCTTCCGCTGCTTTCTTCAAAAGTGTCACAGCATCATATTTACTCTTTTTGCCTTTTAGAATGGCATCAATACTTTTGGCATAGAGTTTCATGATCCCAATTTCAACTTTGGCTTTATCTTTAATGGACTCAGAAGCAAAAGCGTTATTTTCCTCAGGTAGCAATGCTTTATATTGTGCAACCAGCTCTTTATGCAAACCTTTTTTAAATTCACTCTTCAATTCAGAGAGCAGCATCTCGGTATGATAGGAGAGGTAATCTTTATCAACCCATATTGGCTGATAATCGATCACTTTATAGAGATAATTGACATATTTGGAAGCGTGCTTCAGCTCTTTTTTTATCTCGGCAGACATCGCTTTATTGAAATCTGCCTGTTCCTGCTGTGCTATCTCTTTATAACCTTCAGCAGCAAAAAGTGAGCCTATGCTCAATAATAACGCTACTACAATTACTTTTATTTTCACTCTATTCCTTCGTTTTGACTACAATTTCCCATTCTCTTTATTGTAATAATGCAATAACATACCATACAGGCTGTATCCATTTTCTTTTAGTTAAAAATATCTATGCTTTCTTGCAAATACATACCATCCAGTCTAATGACCTTGACATAAACATCTTCTTCACATCCCTTTGATGCAGATGATGTGATCAGCATGGCATTACTCTCTTCAATGACAGTGATCATACCTGAGCCGTACTTGTTGCCTCTTGTTACCGTAAACAAGCCTGCATTCAGTCTCCCGAGGGCCACATTCACACGCCCTGCTTTTGTTTTAAATGCCATTTTATTTTGTGCCACTTCAATGTTATGATGATGTGCAGCGTGCCCCTGTATTTTTCGAATGATCGGAAGCGCAAAAAGATAGAGATTTGCCATAGCAGTAAGAGGATTGCCCGGCAAACAGATGACAAAAGTTTTGTCCATTCTTCCCATCATAATGGGACGGCCAGGCTTGATGTTCACACCGTCAAAGAGTGTCAGCAGTCCGTTGGCTTCAAAAGCCCTTCCTACAAAGTCAGCATCTCCCATAGAGATACCACCCGAAGTGATAATGATGTCATAGGATTTCAAGTCAGAAACAAAGGATATGGTCTCTTCAAGATTGTCAGGAATGACTTTAATGTATGAAGCATCGAAGCCTTTGGACTGCAATGTAGAGATGATGGCGTAAGAGTTACAGTTATAAATCTCATCTTCAGAGGCAGACTCCCAGGGCTCCTTGAGCTCATTGCCTGTGGAGACCACTGCAATAGAGAGTTTTTTATAGACCTCTACAGAGACGATCCCCTGAGAGGCAAGCACCGCAATGGTTCTTGCTGTGATCTCTTCACCCTCTTTAAAAAGTCTTTCTCCCTCTTTTGTCTCTTCCCCTTTCAGTCTTAAAGCATCCCCTTTTCTAACTGTTTCAGGCAAAGTCACTTCACCGTTTTCAAACTTCAAAACATTTTCAATAGGAATGATGGTATCGACATCCGAAGGTACCTGAGCCCCTGTCATGATCTTGTAACATTCCCCTTCACCCAGAGAGGCCTCTTTGACTTCACCTGCATAGATAAGTTCTTTGACACGTAAAGTTGACCCTGCATCTGAAGCTTTTATGGCAAAACCGTCCATAGCAGAGTTGTTAAAAGAGGGGAGGTTCTTTTGACAGATCACATCCTGTGAGAATACACGTCCCAATGCTTTTTCCAAACCAAGTATCTCTTTAAGTGTCGTTGCCTCTGCATTTGCCAAGGCACTCTCTACTGCTTCATTAAAATCAACATAATTTTTAACCATCTGTTTTCCTCTGTTTACTTTTGTCTTTTTTCTCTTTTAAAAAAGAGGGCATGAAATCGTTCGTTTGCACCTTTATGCATCTCTACCACTACATCATCAAAGAGAATTTTACCCTTTTTGATTTTACTAACTGTGTAATGATAAGTTGCTCCATGCATGCTCTTTGGATTTTCTTAATTAAATATGCATTGTTTGCATATTAGTAGATGTTAAGAGTAAAAATATGTATTAGAATACGATAGCGAATTTAAACTTTGATTAAGACTAAAAGAGATGGATAGAAGAGGGAATAGCCTATATTTTAAGCCCCAAGAGGTACTTTGGCCAGATTCTTTGGAAGACCCAGCTTGGTATGCTTCTGTACATCATGGAATTTCATCACTTTATTGTTGACCACGTATCCAAGGTAACCATACTGTCCTGACATAAATGTATGCGGGTTGGTCGTATGGCTTTTTTGTACATAACGCGCTTCATTCACATACTGATCCATGACAAGCACTGCACCCCACCCTTTAGAGGCGGGAGAGACAACTGTCTTTACTGCATCATAAATGTTTGCAGGACCGTCCGCAGAAAGATCAGAAGCAGAACGCTGCGCACCTACAAAAGCAAGTGTCAAGATTTTTTTAAACATTTTTATTCCTTCGTCAATTGTATTGGCTTAAGAGAGTTTAGCAACTTCTGTCTGTACAGCATCATATGTCTCTTCACAAACAGAAGAACACTTTGCACCAAATTTACTAAAGAGCAATATAGCTATTGTAGTGAAGCTAAAAAAATAATAGAAGAGCATTTTTGGGAAATTTTTTATCT
>DQSX01000206.1 GCA_015663065.1 Sulfurovum sp. | reverse complement strand
CTATATTCATAATTTTTCCTGCTCTTATCTATTGATCACACGGAGTGTGCCTGTTGTGGCGAACGCCCTTGAAAGCGCAGCGATTCGAGAGCCACAACGATTTTTTGTTTCGTTTTTTCTAAAAAATGAAAAGAGAAACATGATCACGATTACACCTAAAAGGTATTTTATACTTTTTCGATCTTATCCACTTCTACATACACTTCAGAACCCATCTTTTTAAATGTCTCAGACATTTCATCCATACCATGCTGTTTTGCTGTCTCTACGTCTGTACCTAAGGCATCAGCATAATCCCTTACCTCTGTAGAGATCTTCATAGAACAGAATTTCGGTCCGCACATAGAACAGAAGTGTGCTACTTTCGCTGCTTCCATCGGCATCGTCTCATCGTGGTACTCTCTGGCTCTGTCCGGGTCCAGTCCAATGTTGAACTGATCAACCCATCTGAACTCAAAACGCGCCAAAGACATGGCATCATCTCTTGCTCTGGCTCCGGGGTGTCCTTTGGCAATGTCCCCTGCATGTGCAGCAATCTTATAGGTAATGAGCCCCTCTTTTACATCATCTCTGTTCGGCAGACCCAAGTGCTCTTTTGGTGTCACGTAACAGAGCATGGCACAACCGTACCAGGCGATCATTGCTGCACCGATCCCCGATGTGAAGTGGTCATAGCCTGGTGCGATATCTGTCGTTAAGGGCCCAAGTGTATAGAATGGAGCTTCGTGACACCACTCCAACTGTTTGTCCATATTCTCTTTGATCATATGCATTGGCACATGTCCCGGACCTTCTATAAGTGTCTGCACATCATGTTTCCATGCGATCTTTGTTAAGTTTCCAAGTTCTTTTAACTCTGCGAACTGTGCTTCATCGTTGGCATCGGCAACAGAACCAGGACGCAAGCCGTCACCCAATGAGAATGTCACATCATAAGTCTTCATAATTTCACAGATCTCTTCAAAGTGCGTATTGAGGAAATTTTCCTTATGGTGGTGTATCATCCATTTTGCCATAATAGCTCCACCACGGGAGACAATCCCAGTCACACGTTTAGCAGTCATAGGTACATGGTGCAAAAGCAGTCCTGCGTGAATCGTAAAATAATCCACTCCCTGCTCTGCCTGTTCAATGAGTGTATCTCTGAAAACTTCCCAAGTAAGATCTTCAGCGATCCCGTTTACTTTTTCAAGTGCCTGATAAATAGGTACTGTCCCAATAGGCACTGGAGAGTTACGCAAGATCCAGTCTCTTGTTGTATGAATATTCTTACCCGTGGACAGATCCATCACCGTATCTCCACCCCAGCGAATAGACCAAACCATCTTTTCCACCTCTTCAGCGATGGAAGAAGTCGTAGCGGAGTTGCCGATGTTCGCATTTACTTTTGTTAAAAAGTTTCTACCGATGATCATAGGCTCCACTTCCGGGTGGTTGATGTTACATGGGATAACCGCTCTACCCTCAGCCACCTCTTTTCTTACAAACTCAGGCGTGATGACTTCAGGCAGGTTCGCACCAAAGTTCTCCCCTTTAAGTCTTGCTTCTCTCTCTTCATCTTGAAGGTACTCTTCTGTCATGGCAATGTTTTGGTTTTCACGAATGGCAATGAACTCCATCTCAGGCGTGATGATCCCTTGTCTTGCATACCAAAGCTGAGAAACGTTTTTACCCTTTTTGGCTCTTAGCGGTGTTCTTACCAAACCCTTTGCGCCAGCTGTTACAAAATCAAGCTGTTCATCAGTAGTATAACCGTTATCAACAGGCTCCATAATGCGCCCTTCATACTCCTCTACATCTCCACGTTTAGCGATCCACTCTTTACGAATAGCAGGAATTCCTTCTCCTACATCAATGTCAATGGTGGGGTCAGTATAGGGTCCCGATGTGTCATACACACCCAGTTTAGTGTCATTTGAAAGTGCTATCTCTCTTACCGGTACACGAATATCTTTATGGATATTCCCCTGAAGATAGATCTTTGTCGAAGCAGGAAGAGGATCTCTTGTAAGCAGTTCGTTTGAAGTGGTCAGTGTGTCTTTAAATGGTTTTGTCATGTTGTTTCCCTTAAAATTAT
>DQSX01000052.1 GCA_015663065.1 Sulfurovum sp. | reverse complement strand
CTGTGATGAAAAGTCTGCTCAGGTATGTGCATATAAAGGCTCTATTATAGTAAATTTGGATATTATTATACCAAATCAAACTAAAGGGTACTTCGCGTAACCCATTTAAAGGATATAAATGAAACACAAAGTTGGAATGAGAACAGGTTTTTCCCTCATCGAATTACTGATCGTTATTGTAATACTTGGAGGACTTGTCGCCGTTGTCGCACCCGGGCTGATGGACTCTGCGGACCAGGCAAAAAGAGATACCGTATGTCTTAAGATGAATGACCTTAAAAAGAGACTTGATATGTTCTCTCTTGATAACGGTTCCTACCCTGACACCGAAGAGGGTTTTGAAGCACTTCTTTCCAACCCTGATACTGAAAAATACCCAAACTACCGTGCAAAACCCTATTTGAAAAAGTTGCCAAAAGATTCATGGAAAACACCATTTGTCTACATCAAAAAAGGAGATGATGTTGAGATCATCTCTTTTGGTTCTGACAGAAAAGAGGGTGGAGAAGAGAACGGAAAAGATATCCTTTTTTCACAGTGTAACCAGTAATTCTCTGACATGACAGACAAAAGAGAGAAGATGCACAAAGGATTCACGCTTATAGAACTTCTTATTGTGATCATCATCATCTCTCTTGTCTATTTTCTCGGTTTTTCAAACATAGAGAAATCCTCAGCCAAAGCAAAAGCACTCACCCCTCTGAATCTGAAATCAAACATTATGAAATCCGAACTTTTTCTGGGTGAAGGAACACTTCTGTGCATAGACGAGTGTCGCTCCTGTTACTTCAGAAAAGATGTCAACAACCCTTTTGAAGTCTATGAGAACCGTATAGACCTTTACAAGACAGAAGCTTATACTCTCGATGCCCAGGACAATCTGCTCAAAATGGATTATGGGCGTTATCAGGATGAAAAGGTTTGTCTGGTTTTACACTTTTACCCTAACGAATCCTCCACACAAATTATTCTGAAACAGCAGGATGATGTTTATTTCCTACCGGCATTTTTTGATGATGCCCAAAAAATTGACTCGCTTGAAGAAGCAAAAGCGCTTTGGCTAAAAAATAACCGTCTGGTAAAAAACTCCGGAGATTTTTATTGAAAAGCACTATTTTACGCCCGGCATTTACCCTGATAGAGATACTGATCTCGGTACTGATCCTTTCAGGTTCCATTGTCTACGCTCTTAAGATACACTCACAAAACCATGAGCTAATCGTCTATATTACCCAAAGAAGCAAACTTTCACTGCAGGATTCACTTTTTTTAGCAGACGATGTCAGCAGATATCATAAAGACACAAAAGAGGCGTATGATGTGATCAACCGTTATTTTAGAGTAGATGATCTCAAAAGTAGAAAGATACTCAAAGAGATCTCAAGAGAATACACCATTCCCGAACCCATCAGCCTTACTGCAGAAGAGGAAGAGGGCACACCCTCCGCCGTCATAGAAGAGATAAAAATAAAAGACAAATTTTCCTCTTCTTATTTTCATTTTAAAATTAACTCTTTTTAAAATACAGCTAAAAGAGTTATAATAACGATCACTAGAACAAGGACAATAGACGTATGCTTTTTAAGTACAAAGGTTTTGACAAAACAGGGAAGAGGATCAAGGGAACGGTGAATGCCAGTTCTACTGAAGAGGCCGGACAGAAACTTCGTGTACAAAATATCTATTATGAGTCTTTAACAGTTACTAAAGAGTTTTCTCTTGAAGCTTTGTCCAAACGTCAAATGTCCGGAGAGATGCTTGCTACATTTTCCAAAGAACTCTCTTCTTACCTGAACTCCGGTATGACCATTCTTACTGCAATAAAACT
>DQSX01000217.1 GCA_015663065.1 Sulfurovum sp. | reverse complement strand
ACACCAGTACATAGCAGTAAGCAGGGAGTTTATGGAACCTGCAGAGGCACCTGCAACGGAAGCGAGTTCCGGTTCGACCACTTTTTCTCTTTCTCTTAGTTTGCCTAGTACTTTGATCACAGCCCAGTTGTATCCTGCCTCATAAGCACCTAGACTCACACCACCGGATATGACCATAGAGAAGTGTATCTTTTCACGTTCGGCATGAAGATCAAAGGTAAAAAAGGTGAGAAGAAGAGAAAGTTTTAAAAGTGCTCTTTTAGTAAGTAGTTTCATAGGGGATGACCTTATATAGGTGGGAGAGATGGCAGAAGAAACTACCATCCAAGAGAGACTAGGCTCTTTTTTGTTTGACAAACTTTTCTATACGTCTGATACCTTCACGGATCGTAGTAATGTCTGTGGCAAAAGAGAATCTGAAGTAACCTTCAGACCCAAAACCGATACCTGGAACCACGGCAACGCCAACTTCCTGAAGCAACTCTTTACAGAACTCTATGGAGTCATCGCTAATATCTTTGATATTCACGAAAAGGTAAAATGCCCCTTCGGGTTTTTTTACAGAAAGACCGTCTATCTCATTCATAAGTGCTGTAGCTTCTTCAGCTCTTGCAGCAAAAGCTTTTCTCATCATTTCAATATCTTCATCTGCTTCACCGTTGAGTGCAGGAATTGCTGCTTTTTGTGTGATAGAGTTAATATTTGATGTACTTTGGCTCTGAAGTTTGTTCATCACAGCGATAAGTTCTTTATTTGCTGAAGCAAGGTACCCAAAACGCCATCCTGTCATCGCAACAGATTTACTAAGACCATTGATCGTTACTGTTCTGTTGAACATCTCTTCAGAGACACTTGCAGTTGCCACGAATTCAGCATCATAAACCAGTTTCTCATACATCTCATCAGAAGCAATAATAATGTCTGTACCTTTTAGAACCTCTCCCAGTGCTTCAAGTTCAGCTCTGCTGTAGATCGAGCCGGTAGGGTTTGAAGGTGTTGTCAGTATAAGCATTTTTGTTTTGTCTGTGATAGCAGCTTTAAGTTGCTCAGGAGTTATCTTAAATCCGGAGATGTCATCTGTTTCGATGGTCACAGGGATACCAAAAGCATATTTCACAAGTTCCGGATATGTTACCCAGTATGGCGCAGGGATGATCACTTCATCACCTGGATTGATCACGGCTTGAAAAAGGTTAAAGAGTGAGTGTTTCGCTCCATTACTGACGATAACGTCAGCGGCTGTATAGTCAAGATCATTGTCTCTTTTAAGCTTTGCGGCAACAGCTTCACGCACCTCAATAATACCAGGAACTGCCGTGTATTGAGTAAAGCCGTCATTGATCGCTTTGATCGCCTCGTCTTTAATACGTTTGGGTGTGCCAAAGTCTGGCTCTCCTGCTGAGAAAGAAAGAATATCTTTTCCAGAATTCTTAAGATCCTGAGCAAGCATAGTAATAGCAATAGTAAGTGATGGTGACAGTGTTTGTATACGATCTGATAACATTTTATACCCTTAGTAATAGAATTACAATAGTATATCTAAAAGTGGTTTATAGTATCTCAGAGGAGGATGAAGTATGGAACGTTTAATCCATACTGTGAATAAAGTTGTCATAAAGCTCTTCGAGCTTATGGTCTTTCTCTTTGACTTTTTCCTGTTTTGTTTTAGGCAGAGCATCTTCCAGTACTTCTATTCGTTTAAGAAGGTACTCAAAGATCTCTTTGTTGACATCAGGGATCTTGTTGTGGCTCAGTGGTGTTTTGTCGTAACCGCGTTTCAATACACGTGCAGGGATGCCAATGGCAGTAGAGTCTGCTGGTACATCCTTGACCACTACAGAGTTGGCACCTACTTTTGAATTTTCTCCAAGGGTGATGTTCCCAAGTATCTTTGATCCTGCACCAACAACGACATTGTTTTCCAGTGTCGGGTGTCTTTTCCCTTTTGAAGTACTTACTCCACCCAGTGTCACTTGCTGGTAAATGATGACATCATCACCGATGACCGTTGTCTCACCAATGACCACACCGGTACCATGGTCAATAAAAACTCTGCGTCCGATGTTTGCTGCGGGGTGGATGTCGATGGTGGTAAGAAAAAGCGCTATACCCGAGATGAATCTTGGTATAAACCGTAATCCTTTTTTATATAAAGTATTTGCCAAACGGTAAAATAACATGGCCCAAAGACCCGGGTAGTTAAAAAAGAGTTCAAAAGTAGAGTGCAGGGCAGGGTCATTTCTTTTGACATTTAAAAAATCTTCTTTGATCAGACTAAATACGTTCACTTCTTTTATCCTTGTTCTTTATCATTCTGCGCTTGATTCGAACCCTCTGGATAACTCCAGAGGGTTCGCAGTCTTAAGATAGCTATTTTCACTTAAAAAAAGGTAAAGTTTGCCTAAAAGTTCTCTTTTTTCCTCTTTGGAGATGAGCGTTGACTCTTCTATCTGGTATTTCAGTGTTTTATCCATAAGGTTCGTATCGTAATCCAGGTCATCCAGAACATCTAGCAGGTTCTGTGCTTCGATCAGACCATCGATATGATAAGATCCGTCTTCTTTAAAATGTACCATTGCTTCGGTTGGATGGGTAAAAAGATTGTGCTGCATACCCAGCACTTCCTGGTAGGCCCCGGTGAGGAAAAAAGCTAAAAAATACTCCTCTTTACTCACATCTATATCGTGCAGGTAGAGTGGCAGCTCACGGTCAAACCCTATCTCTCCGTCTGAGTCACAGGTAATATCCCAAATACTTGCCGGATTGGTCGGTTCACTGTCCAGTTTGTCCAGAGGTACAATGGGAAAGTGCTGTTTCAAACCCCAAAAGTCAGGCAGAGACTGAAACGTAGAGAAGTTCAGCAAATACTTCTCCTGTATACGGTCTTGCAGTTTTTTAAGCTCATCCGTCCCTTCATTATGCAGTAAAGCAATGGACTTTTTGATGATGAGGTTTACCAGTATCTCTGTGTTGGAACGGTCTTCAAGATCTATGTACCCCAGGTCAAAAAGGGTTAGGAGGCTTTCCATGTGGTCCAGTGCATCATGCAGGTATTCTCTGGCATGCTCACGGGAAAGAGAAGTGTAGAGGTCATGTAACTCTTCAATGAGCGGCGGGTTGACTTTTTTAAGCCTTAAGCCTTTTTCATGATACTCCTGAGAAAAAAGTTCAAGCACCGGTGCGATAAGTACAGCATGAGAAGCAGCGATATAACGCCCTGATTCTGTAAAAATGTCCGGTTCTGCAACCCCTTTGCGTTTAGAGATCTCCTGCATCAGGTAGACCACATCATTGGCAAACTCATTTAAAGAGTAGTTGCGTTCCTGTTTGCCTTCGTGCTGACTGTACTCTACAGCCAAACCACCGCCAATGTTGATGGCTCCCAGTGCCTCTGCTCCCCTGTTTTTAAGTTCTGCGTAAATGTTCCCTGCTTCTCTGAGTGCTTTTTTAAGCGGTGCAATGTCAGCCATTTGTGAGCCGATGTGAAAGTGGATCATCCAGAACTTGTCAAGCAAAGTATGCTTTTTCAGCATTTCATAGGCTTCAAGCAACTCTGTGGAAGTCAAACCAAATTTGGAAGAGTAGCCGCCGCTTTTCGCCCAGATACCTATGCCTGCTGAGTGCAGACGTATGCGTACGCCTATTTTGGGTGAAACAGGATTTTCAAGCGTGTCATTGAACTCTTTGTTGACTTGTATAATGGTTTCGAGTTCAGTCAGACCTTCTATGGTCACAGTGATGTTATGTCCCATTTTTGCAGCAATGAAGCAAAGACCGATCATCTCTTTGTCTTTAAAGCCATTCACAGTGATGGGTGCACCCAGAGGGGTTTTGCTCATTGCTATGATCAGTTCTGCTTTGCTTCCAGCTTCCAGTCCATAGTTGTATGTTTTGGAAACATCCATAAGTGCATGTATGAAATTGGGGAACTGATTGACTTTGAGAGGAAAAACAGCTTTAAAATCTCCCTGGTAGTCAAACTCTTTTTTGGCTTTGTCAAAAGTGTCAAAGAGGGTGCTTATTTGTTTTTTGATGAGGTGTGGAAAACGCAGAAGCAGAGGCCCTTTGTAGCCTTTTTCCCGTATTTCTTTGGTTATCTGCAAAAGAGAAGGCTTCTGCGCATGGTTGATGTTGATCGTATCATTTTGAATGACAAAGTTTTCATCACCCCAAATATGTAAACCAAAGTTTTTCATGGTACACCTTTTCTTAATATAGTTATAATTATAGCAAAACTTAATCTAATCTTACCTATAATAGAGTCAATGGATGAAGCGTTAATAAAATATGAAAAAGATCAGCAGCAGATCAGGCTTTTTTCTCAAGGGGAGTGGACACTCAAATCAGTACCTCAGATAGAAAAAAAACTCAAACATATCCCCTCTGCCAAAAAGGTTATTTGGGATTTCTCCGGAGTGACAGACTTTGACTCTTCAGGTATTTTACTCTTCATTAAGTATTATGAGCAGTTCAAAAGAGAGGCTTCTGTCGAAGTGACAGGATATACTTCCGCACAAAAAGAGATGTACCAACTTACCAGAGCACATACGATCGAAGAGATAGCTCCACGACGATCTAATTTCTTTGAAGATATAGGTAAAACGACAGTGGGTATCTTTAGTGATATAAAAGATTTTATTACTTTTTTGGGAGAACTGTTTGCTACACTCTTCCATGTAATCCTGCACCCCGGAACGTTGCGTTTTAAAGAGATGGTCTACCATATTCATCATTCAGGTTTTAATGCATTGATGATCATTGGCTTGACCTCTTTTCTGGTAGGGATGGTCATTGCCTATCAGGGTGCCGTACAATTAGCCAAGTTCGGTGCAGATATCTTCATTGTTGATACGGTGGGTATCTCTATTGTGCGGGAACTCGGTCCGATGATCACCGCTATTGTCATAGCAGGACGCTCCGGTTCTGCCTACACTGCCGAGATAGGGGCCATGAAGATCACAGAAGAGATCTCTGCCATGCGAACCATGGGATTTGACCCTTACAACTTTTTAGTACTGCCGCGTGTGTTTGCACTCATGATCGCTTTGCCTCTACTCATATTTTTTTCAGATATCATGGGAATATTTGGTGGCATGGTTGCTGCACAGATGCAGCTCAATATCTCCATGACACAGTTTGTTGACAGGCTCTACGAGGTCCTGGAGCTCAAACATTATGTTCTTGGTATGATCAAAGGACCGGTTTTTGCTTTTGTCATAGCTACGGTAGGTTGCTTCAGAGGTTTTCAGGTTTCTGACAATACAGAGAGTCTGGGGCTTCATACTACAGCTTCCGTGGTCAACTCCATCTTTCTTGTCATCGCTTTTGATGCACTTTTCTCAGTGATCTTTACGGAGCTGGACCTATGAGAAAAGAGAATATTGTCATCAATGTGAAAGATGTGGTGACCCGTTTTGGCGAACGTACCATACATGATGGTGTCTCACTCAGTATTAAAGAGAATGAGATTTATGGGATACTTGGTGAGAGTGGTTCAGGAAAATCCGTACTGATGAAAGAGATGATCATGTTGTTGGAACCCAATGCGGGAGAAGTGACCGTTCTGGGTAAAACACTCAATGGTATCTCTTATAGGGATGCGCAGTTTTTACGAAGGGAGTGGGGTGTGCTTTTTCAGTTTGGTGCACTCTACTCCTCTATGACCATTGCAGAAAACATAGAAGTGCAGCTCAAAGAGTATACCTCCATCACCAAAGAGATGCGTGATGCCCTGGTCCGTTCCAAGATAGCACTGGTAGGTCTGGATGCCGATGTAGGTTCTCTTTACCCCTCAGAGTTGAGTGGAGGGATGATTAAAAGGGCAGCCCTTGCACGTGCTTTGGCCATGGAGCCAAAACTGCTTTTTTTGGATGAACCCACTTCGGGACTTGACCCCGTGGGTGCACGTAATTTTGATGCACTCATTGTTGAACTTCGAGCTATGCTGGGTATTACAGTAGTAATGATCACGCATGATCTTGACTCCATCTTCTCTATTGTAGACAGGATGGCTATATTGGCTGACAAACATGTGGTGGCAGAAGGAACTATAAAAAATGTGTTACAATCACAACATCCTTTTGTTGAAGATTTTTTTAAGAATGACTACACAAAACAGAAGTATGGATTAGAGGGCAAGGTGGAAAATGTATAGCAAAGTCAATTATACGATTGTCGGTATTTTTGTAATACTTTTTGGGGCAGGACTGGTAGGGTTTACATTCTGGCTGGCAAAGTATGGTATAAAAAGTGAATACTCTATCTACAAGCTTCAGATGAAAGAGTCTATTTCAGGACTTTCAAAAGATTCTACTGTACGATTAAGAGGGGTAGACATAGGACGAGTCTCCAAAATACGCATTGATCCTGACAATATAGAACATATAGAAGTCTTTTTAAAGATACGTTCTGATGTGCCGATCAAGAGAGATATGACAGCACATACTGAGATGCTTGGTATCACCGGACTTTTGTCTATAGAGATAGATGGGGGAACAAATGAAGCCGAGAACCTGGAACCTACAGCAGACCATATACCTGTGATCCATACCTCTCCTTCCTGGTTGAATAAAACGACCAAAGGTATTGGTGAGATGGCTGAAGAGTTGAGTGTAGTGCTTGAAGGCGGTAAAAAGCTTTTAAGTGAAAAAAATCTTCAAGCATTTTCTGCCATCCTTGAAAACAGTGAAAAAGCAAGTGCAAAATTTGCAGGTACACTGGATGAGTTTGAAAGTACTATGAAAACATACAAAGAAGCAGCAGTAAAGCTCAATGAGAGCATAGCAGTCATCTCCAAAGACTTTAAAAAGATCACAAAAAAATCATTACCAGCATTGGATTCTCTGGAAAAAGCGGCAAGCGACTTTAATCGTTTAACCCTTGAAGCAGAAAAAAGTTTGAACCGTGGGGATTACAATATTAAAGAGGTTTTTGCACCAATGTTGATCGATATCAGTATTTTAACAGAACAGTTGACAGACCTCAGTAGAGAGTTGCAGAACAATCCAAACGGCTTGTTGTTTAAATCAAGAAAAAGAAGAAGGGGACCGGGAGAATGAGACTATTTGTTGTTTTATTGGGAGTATTTCTCTTAAGTGCATGCAGTATGAAAGAGGCACCTGTCATGAAGACCTATACACTGGTCGTCCCTACAGTGACACCTCTTGCTTCAAGTCCTTACAAAAACAAGGTACTGAAAGTCTCTTATCCTCTGATACTCAAAGAGAAGCTTAATGACAAGATGCATTACTCCTACTCTCTTTCAGACAGGGGTGTCTACCTGAACTCCAGATGGTCCAACGATCTAGGCAAGTTACTGCAAGGGTCTATGATACATGTACTGACACAAAGTAGACTTTTTAAAGTGGTGCTGCCTTTTGCATCTAATGTGGAAGAGGGTTTAAGACTGGAGAGCAGTATCTTTGACTTCTCCCACCATGTCAGAGGAGAGGCTTCGTATGCTATTGTCTCCATTCAGTACACACTCATGAATGCCCAAACAGGAAAATTGATCAAAACAAAAAGGTTTTCCTATAAAGAACATACCACAACGACAGATGCAAGAGGGTATGTGGAAGCTACGAACAAGATTATGAGCAGGTTAAGTCGTGATCTTCTTGTTTGGTTGCGTTAAAATACAGAAAGAGGAATGGTTTTTTCCTCTTTACTCTCCAGGTCTTTCACCCAGACCGTTCCATTATTTAGTTCATCTTCACCGATGAGTACAACAGTACGGGCATTTACTTTGTCTGCACCCTTCATGTGGCTTTTGAAGCCTTTTGAATTGTACTCAAGTGTGACTTTTGTCTCTTTACGTTTCTTGCTTGCCAATGGAAAGAGTGATTCCACTGCTTCAGGTACCATTGCACCCATGTAAATGCCCTCTTTTTCAAGTTCAGGCATTTGTACCAGTTCCATAATACGCTCTATCCCAATGGCAAAACCAACTGCAGGGGTAGGTTTTCCGTCCAGGAATTCCACAAGTTTGTCGTAACGACCACCACCGGCAATGGCAGATTGTGAACCAATGTTATTAGAGACAAACTCAAAAGCTGTTTTGTTGTAGTAGTCCAAACCTCTTACAAGGTTTGTGTCTACTAGGTAGCTTATACCTGCATTATCGAGAAGGGCAGTCAGTTTTTTGAAGTCAGCGTCACACTCTTCACAAAGATTGTCTATGAGTTTAGGTGAATTGACAAGCAATGATTGACAGCTTTGATTTTTACAGTCAAGCACACGGATAGGGTTGGTCCCTATACGTCTGTTACAATCTTCACAGAGTTCCTCTTTGATCTCTGTTAAAAAGCCTACAAGGTTTTGTTTGTAGGGAGGCATACAGGTCGTACAGCCAAGAGAGTTGATCTGAAGGTCAAATCCTATGCCCAGTGCTTCGAAGATCTGGCTTATCATGGTGATGATACTAAAGTCTTCATAGACAGAAGCCTCGCCAAAACTCTCACAGCCAAACTGGTGGAACTCTCTCAAGCGCCCTTTTTGAGGTCTTTCATAACGGAACATAGGCCCATAGTAGTAGAACTTCTGTTTTACGGGTTGACGGTCAAGTTTGGCAGAAACAAAAGCACGTACCACACCCGCTGTACCTTCAGGACGCATGCAGACATCGTTACCGCCTTTGTCTTCAAACTGGTACATCTCTTTGCCGACAATGTCAGAACTCTCACCCACAGAACGTTTAAACAATGCAGTCTCTTCAAGTATAGGGGTTTCAATATAACCATAACCATATTTTTTAGCTATATCAATAGATGTTTTAATAATATGTACAAAACGTTGGCTTTCGTCAAAAGTCAGGTCTTTCATACCTCTGAGTGGATTTATCATTTGTGTGTCCTTGGGTCTAAATAGTACGTCATTCTGAACTTGATTCAGAATCTCTTTTGGTTTCAAAATAATATTTTTGTCTATAGGGATCCTGAATCAAGTTCAGGATGACGTTTATCAATTGCGTAATTATACCTTCAAGTAGGTTAGTATAGATTGATGGATGTTCTCTATGCTGTCTGTGGCATCTATGAATAGATGAGGTATCTCAAGCCTGAGGATACTCTCTCTCATGTGTTCCTGCACTTGAATCAAATATTCCAAACCTCTAAGTTCAATGCCGTCGAGTGTTTTAGCTGCTGTTCTCTCTTTAAGGGTTTCCATATTGGTCAAAAACAAAATGATCTTGTCAGGGAAATGCTCTTCCAGTGCAAACTTGTTCAGCGAAACAAGTGCATCAAAATCGAAGTCTCCATTTGCCAAAGCATATCCGATACCAGAAATGAAACCACGATCAGAGACAACGATCTTGTCTTTGTTCGGTTTGATGATCTCCTGATAGTGCTCAGCTCTGTCTGCCAAAAAGAGTAAAAGTTCTGCTCTTTTAGAAGCCAAAGAGTCCTCCAAAAGTATCTCTCTTGCTTTTTTTCCAAAGGCAGTACCTCCGGGTTCATGTGTCACAAGGATCTCAGGCTGTTTTTGGGCTAAAAGTTCGATCTGTGTACTCTTCCCACAGGTGTCAATACCTTCAAATAAAATGTACATTAACGCGTACACTTAATGAGGTCTAGTGCATCTTTAGGAACAAGATGTTCCACTTTTCCATCAAAGTTTAAAATGGAACGCACCACAGAAGAGGAGACAAAAGCATGCTCAAGACTTGGCATCAGATACACGGTCTCCAACTCTTTTTTGAGTGATGCATTGGCATAACCCATTTGCAGTTCATACTCAAAGTCAGAGACAGCCCGCAGACCGCGTATGATGATGTTTGCATCCAGATCATCAGAGAGGTCTACAAGCAAAGAGTGAAATCCGACGACTTTGATCTTTGGAAACGTTTTCGTAACAGCTTTGACCATCTCAATGCGCTGCTCAAGTGTGAACATGGGTTTTTTTGCTTCAGAGTCCGCCACAGCAACAATGATCTCATCGAACATTCTACACGCTCTTCTAATAATGTCTAAATGCCCATTGGTAATAGGGTCAAAAGTTCCAGGGTATATAGCACGTTTAATATCACTCATATTATTTCCATCTTTCATATAAACTGTTTTCAATGCCTAAAACATCATACCATTTCCCGATGATGAACTTCTCCATATCTTCCAAAGAAGAAGCATCAGAATAATACCCCATCACAGGAGGTGCAACAATCACACCAAGTGTAGCCAATTTTTGCATATTTTCTAAAGCAATGGCAGAAAAAGGCAACTCTCTTGGCGCCAAAAGCAGTTTTTTCTGCTCTTTGAGTGCCACCGCTGCCACTCGGGTAGGTAAATTGTCACTTATTCCACAAGCTATTTTTGCCAGTGTATTCATGGAACAGGGGATGATCGCTGTTGCATCTACTCTAAAAGAACCGGAAGAGATGGATGCTGCAATATTCTCAGAAGAATGCAGTGTGACTTGTTTGTTTTCAAATGACTCTACGGTTAGTGCATTGTCTGAGACAACAACATGTACGTCAATGTCAGAGGGTAGGTAATCAACAAACTTTTGACCCAGCTGCACTCCGGATGCCCCAGTAATAGCTACGACCAATTTACGAATTAGCATTTAGTGCTTCTCTTGCACTGTGTTTTAACACTTGTCACGTGATACTTCCCTTTTTTTATTGAAAAGATTATAGCAAAAGTTATTAAGAGTTTTGATTGCTCTCATATTT
>DQSX01000186.1 GCA_015663065.1 Sulfurovum sp. | reverse complement strand
TTTTTAAGACCTTTAGGTGTTCCTACAGTTTTAACAGGTACCATGTAGTGTGTAACCACACCTGGCTGTGCAACCATTAAATCTACATGAAGAATTTGATCTGTTACAGGATGAAGTTGATACTCTTGAATAACAACTTCCATCTCTTTATCGCCAATTTTTACAGGAAATGCAAGCTTCTCTTTATTGCGTACTGTTCGGATAAATTCACCCATCTTGAATGCGGCATGAGTATTTTCAAGCCCTTTTCCATAGATGTTGGCAATTAGATAACCATCTCGGCGAAGTTTTTTTGCATCGCTTTTGCCGATACTCTCTCTAACGATTCCTTCCAACATAGTGTTGTCCTTACAAAAAAATTAGTGCATAGGCACTTTAAGAGGCGAATTATATCTTTTTTATGTTTAATCTTCTTTTAATGCAAATATATCATTGTCATTTTTAAAATCTGAAGGCAAACCTTCTGCCGCCTGGGAATTATCAACCTCCTCGCCCAATCCTTCAATACGAAGTTTCAGATCATTTGGACTGGATGCATTACCCAAAGCCTCTTCAAGTGAAATTCTACCCTCTCTATAAAGATTCAAAAGTGCAGTATCAAAGCTTTGTGTTCCGTAAATTTGTGCACCTTCATCCAAAGCATCTTTAATTTCAAGATCACGTCCTTCTAAAATAAGCTGCTGTATAAAGGATGTCTTAAAAAGAATTTCAAGTGCAGCTGCCCTTTTACCATCTACTGTCTTAATCAATCGTTGAGAAAGAACACCCTCTAAAACTGAAGCCAGTGTCATTCGAATACGATTCTGCTCTTCAGACGGAAAAACACTTACAATTCTGTTAATTGTCTCTTTTGCATCCAATGTGTGAAGAGTTGAAAATACAAGGTGACCTGTTTCAGCAGCATGCAGTGCAGTATCTATTGTTTCTGTATCTCTCATCTCACCAACCAAAATAATATCAGGGTCTTCACGAAGTGCAGATCGGAGTGCATTGGCAAAACTTAGTGTATCTTGACCAATACTGCGCTGATTGATCAAGCAGGATCTATCTTTATGTACAAACTCTATTGGATCTTCAATTGTAATAATATGCTTTTTATGATTTCTGTTTATTTCATCAATCAGTGCGGCAAGAGTAGTAGATTTACCCGAACCGGTTACACCGGTAACTAAAACAAGCCCACGAGAGAGTGTTGTCAGCTTATGTAAAGCTTTAGGCAGTTTAAGTTCATCCAAAGAGAGAATTTTTGCTGGTATAACTCTAAAAACAGCTGAAACTCCCTCCATCTGGAAAAACATATTACCCCTAAAATGGGTATCTTTATCGAACATATAAAGAAAATCTATCTCTTTTTTTTCGACAAACTCTTCAAAGCGTTTACCCAAAATCTCTTTTGCCATCTCTAACGCTTCTTCTTTTGTCACCTTATCTTTACTGACGACAACAATATCTCCATTAATGCGAGCATGCACATGAGAGTTTGCCTTTATGTGAAGATCACTTCCACCATGTGCAATCAAACCTTTCATATACTTTCGTAATTTATTTGTTGCACTAATAACCTGTCTGCTACTGTCATTAACCACACTCTCCATAAATCAAAATCTCCTTGTTTTCTACTACTTAAATACCATAGAGTTACTAAAGAGTATCAGCCAGTAACTCCGAAAATGCCTCTTTAAAAGCTTTTAATCCATCAGTCAAA
>DQSX01000241.1 GCA_015663065.1 Sulfurovum sp. | reverse complement strand
TCTCTCATCATGAGGGTCTATGGCAAAACGTGCGGTTCTGTTCAAACCTACTGCACCGACAAAATCATCTCTCATAATCTTGGTGGAGCAGGAAGCCAGACAGATACCGCACTCAATACAGCGGTCCAGCTCAAAAACTGCCTGTGCAACATCCGGTTCAACCGGTTTTTCCAAAGCAACGATATCTGTCTCCTCTTTCGTCTGGATCCAGGACTCTACTTTAACAGACATGGCATTCATCCAGTTTCCTGTGTCTACCGAAAGATCTTTAATATGTTTAAAGGTCGGCAGAGGAAGCAGTGTGATCTTTCCATCTTCAAACTCGGAAGTTCTGGTCTTACAGGCAAGTCTCGGTTTTCCGTTGACCACCATGGAGCAGGAACCACAGATACCTGCACGGCAGACAAAGTCAAAACTCAAATGGTGGTCCATCGTAGACCAGATCTTAATGAGTGCAATATAGAGTGTCATTCCCGGTGTTTCGACAAGTTTATAGGTTTGGTATTCCGCTGTGTCATCACTCTTTTGAGAGTTGTATCGGAAGACTGTGATCTCTATCTCCCTGAATCCTTCTACATTCTCTTCTTCTCTGTCCAGATTAATCATACCCTACTCCTACTCTCTCATTTTTTCTTTTATAATTGTTTGGAAGATCAAAATTAAGCAATGCTTCCTGCACAATAAAGCGATCTACAGACCCAAGGGTCTCTTTTATTTTTTCGATCTCCTCTGCTCTTTTTTCACTCAGAGGATTTAAAACAATGGCACCTTTTCTACCATATCCTCTAAATGCAGGAGGCATTTCCATGGTACTAATATCTATCTCTTCATAACTCACTGTCGGCATGGTGTCATGCGGATTATACCAAGTAGTGATGGTTCTTTTTAGCCAGTTTTCATCGTCTCTTTTTGTAAAGTCTTCACGGTAGTGTGCACCCCTGCTCTCTGTTCTCTCCAAAGCACCTTTGGTAACACAGAGTGAAAGCTTCAACATTTTAGTCACACGGTAGGCTTCATTGAGTTCAGGATTGTTGCAGAGAGATTTGTCAGTCACCGTGATCTCTTTGACCATTTTTAGAAGTTCTTCAAGCTCATTTACTGCATCATCCAAATCTTTTCCGTTACGGAAAACACCTACTTTTTCCTGCATGATCGTACGCATTCTGTCTTTGATATCAAAAATATTTTTTTCCCCGTCATAAGAGAGAATCTCTTCAAGGTATGACTTCTGCTCTTCAAGGAATCTTTCTATCGTAAAAGTATTGGTTCGGAGATGTGTGTCTTTACAGTATTCAGCAAAATACTCTCCAATGATCATTCCGGCAACCACAGCTTCACTTACCGAGTTTCCTCCCAGTCTGTTAAAGCCATGCAGGTCCCAGCATGATGCTTCACCTGAAGAGAACAACCCTTTCATGGTTGTACTCTCTCCTGTAGGCTTCACACGAATACCTCCCATGGAGTAGTGCTGCATAGGAAGTACTGGCATCCAGCCTTTTTTACCTTCATCTGCAGGGTCTATGCCGTTAAATGTTTTGGAGATGTCTTGCACATCATGCAGGTTTTTTTCAATATGTTCCCGTCCTAAAATAGAAATATCAAGCCAGAGGTGGTCTCCGTTTGGCGACTTGACCCCTTTTCCTTTTCGGATATGTTCTATCATCCTTCGAGAGACCACATCACGTGAAGCCAACTCTTTTTTCTCCGGTTCATAGTCCGGCATGAAACGGTACCCGTCTTTGTCACGAAGCACTCCTCCGTCACCACGGCACCCTTCGGTGAGCAAAATACCCGAAGGAACGATAGGTGTAGGGTGGAACTGTACAGCTTCCATGTTACCAAGCTCTACAATACCTGTCTCCAGTGCGATCGCCACACCGATACCTTTACAGATAATGGCATTGGTAGACTGCTTATAGATACGACCATACCCGCCTGTAGCGATCATGGTTCCTCTTGCCACATAAGCTATCAATTCACCGGTGATCAGATCTCTTGCGACCACACCTCCACAGACACCATTTTCATGAATGATGGAGATCGCCTCTTTTTTGTCGTGGATCTCTACTTCACGTTTCAGGGCTTCATTCGCAACTGCATAGAGCATGGTATGTCCTGTGGCATCAGAAGTATAACAGGTTCGCCATTTTTTGGTTCCCCCGAAATCTCTGGCATTGATGAGACCGTGTGCTTCATCTTTTTCGATGATCGTCTCTTTTTTACCATTGATGATCACTTCTCTTGGCCCTTTGCCAATACGGTTCCAAGGCACACCCCAGGCTGCCAATTCACGAATGGCTTTAGGCGCAGTGGTCACGAACATTCTTGCAACATCCTGGTCACATCCCCAGTCAGAACCTTTTACGGTATCGGCAAAATGTACATCTTCGTTGTCACCTTCACCTTTAATGGTATTCCCCAAACTCGCTTGCATTCCACCCTGCGCTGCAGCAGAGTGTGAACGTTTCACAGGTACCATAGAGATAACGATCGTATCAAGTCCTTTGTCTCTGGCTGCAATGGCAGATCTTAAACCGGCTAAACCACCCCCGACTATCAGGGCATCTGTATAGATTATTTTCATTTGTGTTTCTCCATTATATATCTACTGCCATAATCATCTTTATGGTCATATCCTATTTTCATATACGTTGAGAGTGAAACAAGACCAATCCCTATATAAATCACTACCAGTGTTTTAATAATAAGCCGTGATCGCTGACGGTTTTTTTTCGGATCTTTTCCATCAAACCATCCCCATTTGATGATAAGTCTGTAAATACCCGCACCTGCATGCAGGACCACTGAGATCAATAACACTAAATACATCGGCCACATCAGATCAGACCAGATCCTGTCTGAAGAGGCATACGGACCTATTTTTTCCGGAGATGTCATGACAATATAGAGATGGATGGAACCCAGAAAGAACATGGCAAATCCGGTGGTGATCTGAATGAACCACAAATTGGTATCATTGTGTTTCAAGAGTTTTTTATGTGCCACGTAGCGCTGATATTCTTTGTAGGAAGCGGGGAATTTACGCATGGCAAGCGCCGCATGAAAAATAAACATAGAGAAGATCACAAAAGCCAAGGCAGAGATGATCAGAGGTTCACCAGGCTCAATAAAAGGCTCCCCTTCAAATGCTTTAGTCAACGTATACATGGCATCTTTACCAAAAAGAATCGAAGACTCAAAAATAATATGGAAGGTAATAAAAAGTGCCAGGAAGATACCTGTTGCACTTTGTAAATAGTCCAGTCTGGCAGGCCACCTGCTCTTTTTTCCTGTTTTTTCCTTTCCGGTCAGAAGTTCAACAGTACTGTCATTTTGAGGCATGGCCATCCTTTTTTATTTAATGTGGAATTATAACAAAATTCCACAAAAAGTTATAAAAAACAGACTATCTTTTGGCAGAAGATATTTTTATCTCATATTTTTACGCTTAATCTGATATAATAAGAGATATATTATTACGAAGGACAGAGTAATGCCAAAAAAATTAATTTTGCTTATCGGAGCACCGGGATCAGGAAAATCGACGGATGCCAAAATGATCTCTGAGAAACATGCAGGAAAAGTAACAAGCTATTCTACAGGTGATCTTATTAAAGAGGAGATCAAAAAAGGTACCGGGGTCGGGATTATTGCAAAGAGCTTTGTTGAAAAAGGGAACCTGGTACCTACACAGGCTGTGGTAGAGATTATTGTATCTGCTATTAATGCAGCACCGACACAAGTTGTACTGCTTGACGGATTCCCGGGGAAAGAGAAACAGTTACAGTACTTTTGTGACTACATCTTCACCCATGACAAGATCGATGTCATGTCTGTTCTTGAGATCAAGGTAAATGATGATCTTGCAAAAAGACGTTGGCTTGCATCAGGCAGATCCGAAGAGATATTCGAACATGAGATGGCATCCTATAAAGCATCACTGGCAGAAATAGAAGCACACTATTCAAAAAAAGATATTTTGAAGGTCATTGACGGAGAGAAAGAGCTTGATGCGGTCATCAATGATATTGACACATACCTTGAAAGTATCTGTACCAGTTTTTAATCCAAAAGAGAGCAAAATGCTCTCTTTGTTTATGCCTCACCACGTATCTGGTAGGTAATATCTCCTGCACCGAATGAAGTCACAAGTCCTTTATCGTAAGCACGTATTACATGACCGTCTTTATACACTTTCACCATACAGTCTTCTTTTGTTACTGAGTCTGCCATAAGAAGTTTATATCTACTGAAAGCCCCTTTCAGATCGATCTCAATTGGCAGTTCACCTGCTGACCAGATGGGTAAGATGATCAGTTCATTTACACCCTCAAAACATTCTACAAATGCAGGAAGATTATCTATGGTTCTTGTATACTTATGTGGCTGCCAAATAACATTCAATTCATTAAAACCACGCAACTCTTTATATGCCTGAAGAGATTGCATCGTCACTTTTATTTCTGTTGGGTGATGGCCGTAATCATCTATGACAACCATATCTTCCTGATTCTGTACAATATCAAAACGTTTTTTGATACCTTTGTAATTCAGCATATTGGAACGAATATCTTCTAACTCTTCACCCAGTTCAAGTGCAGCCAAAATAGCCAAAGCCGCATCCAGTGCAATATGGTCACCAAAACCAAAGACATCAAAAGAACCGAAGTCCAAAAATTCAAACCTTGTATGCGGCTCTCCTTCTATCAATACAAACTCAATATTACGTATATCTTTAGAAGGGTATAGTTTTATACTCTCCATCTCCAATGAAGCCAAAAATTCATCTTCTGCATTGATCACTCTAACCTTTGCCAATGATAAAAAGTTTTTATAGGCATTGTAAAAACGCTCTTCATCATACTCATAATACTCCATATGTTCAGGTTCCACATTGGTCACTATGGCAAGTGCAGGATTGGAGTTCAAAAAGCTCTCATCACTTTCATCTGCTTCAAAGACCACTTTATTATTCGGGTAGTTTCGTACATTTGAACCAAATTCTTTGGATATCGCACCTATGAGTGCATTTGTTTCAGGCATGATGGAAGCCAACATTGCCGAAGTAGTACTTTTTCCGTGTGCACCGCCCACAGCATAGACCTCTTTCTCTCTAAGTATATATACCAATGCCTCTTTACGTGAAAAGAGTGTAATACCCAACTCTTTGGCTCTTTGATATTCAGGGTTTGTAGGTCGTACTGCTGCAGAATAGACAACAATATCTACCCCTTCCACAGCATCTTCATGGTGAGGAATAGTGATCTTCGCAGCAAAATTTGTCGCAAGATCATTGGTGATCTCTGTCTGCTTAATGTCAGAACCTGAAATTTTGTGACCATCATTGGTTAAAAACTTTGCCAATGCAGAGAGACCGATTCCCCCAATACCTATAAAATGTATTTTGTATTTTTTCATACTCATGCCTCCCTACTTTCTTCTAAAACTTTCAACGCATCTTCACCCTCTTTCACATATTTGGCAAACATTGTGAGTAAAATGTCATTGGGCTGGACAAAGGTTTGAATGAAGAATGCCAAAGGGTCCGTCTCATCAATGCCACGTACATCCACCATCTCTTCTATGAAGTTCTCAAAACTGTTCCCTGCCATTACTGCACAGGCATGTATCATCATGGCATCTTTTAGTTTTGGATTGTCGATAGTATGATACAAGACCAGAAACATCTCTTTTGCACCTTTTTTGTCATTTTCAGAGTAACGCTGAATGGCATGTTCGTAAATCGCTCGGGCAATGGCTCTCTCTTCTATGTCATTGTTTACATCAAATGACTTGTGCGTAGAGAGGTACTCTGCCAGTTTGTCAAAGGCTGTATTGACAATGAAGGTGAACACTTCATTGATCTCATCTTCTGGTGCTTCTATGACCAGTTGTGCATCGAGGAGCTGGTACCCTTTGGCTATACTCTCTTCTTCTTTGCACTCCTGCTCAAGTCTTTTAATATTGGCTAAGAACTCCGGGTCTTTTTTTAACTCTTCTACATGTATTTCAGGCATTTCCATTATCTTTCCTTATTCGCCGAGGGCGTCAGGTGATTCATGATTCATTGCCTTGCAACAAATCACAAATCACCAGACCCCTCTATTTCCTATTTTCTCTAATTAATAAAAGTATTGCAAAGCAATACATACAATAATTGCTAATTCCTAATTGCTAATTCCTCACTCAACGCAGCAATGCGTTGCAACGCTTCTCTTGTTTTCTCTGCTTCATAGACAAGTGCCAGCCTGACATACCCTTTACCCTCTCCTTCACGTCCAAGAAATGAACCAGGGATCACTTTCAAGTTGTACTCCCTGTAAAGTTTTTCGGTAAAGGCTATTTCATCATCCACTTTCAACCAAATATAAAATGTTGCTTCAGGGGCATCTACATCCAAGACTTCTTTGGCTACTTCAAAATTATTTTTATACTTTTCTCTAAACACAGATACATGTTCCTGGTCTGCCCAGGCAACCGCAGCAGCTTCCTGCAGAGGCAGTGGTGAAGCACAGCCGACATAGGTTCTGTAGACCATATACCCTTTGAGGATTTCTGCATCTCCTGCAATGAACCCGGAACGTAACCCCGGAGCAGAAGAGCGTTTAGAGATGGAGTTAATAACCAGAATATTTTTAAAATCTCCATTACCGACTTCCAAACTGGCATTCAGCAAAGAAGGCAGCGGTTCATGTAGATACAGGTCTGCATAACACTCATCATTCATCAACACAAAGTCATGTTTGAGTGCCAATTTAACCCATTTTTTCAGATCTTCCAGCATCATCACTGAAGAGGTAGGATTGTTGGGTGAATTCAAGATGACAAAATCTGATTTTGCCAAAGCTGCTTCATCCACTTCAGGCTGAAAATTATTGTCGGCATTCAAGTTCAGATAAATGACTTCAGCCCTGCATGCTTTTGCAGCCCCTTCATAGATCTGGTAAAAAGGGTTGGGGAAGACCATCACCGGATCTTCTATGTCATGCAGTAAAAACTGAGGGAAGTTGAACAATACTTCTCTGGTTCCAAAAGTAGGAATAATTTGCCTATTGTCCAGGGTCAGATCAAAACGTTTTTTCAGGTAAGTCAACATGCCTTCACGAAGTATCGGTTCCCCTGCTGTTTTTGGGTACTTGTTAAGCAGTGACGTATTACTGTTCAAGGCATCTAAAATAAACTGTGGTGTAGCAAATTGCGGTTCACCGATAGTCAGAGAGAGTGCTTCATAGGCTGTGTTGGGTTCTACATTTTCAAGAAGTTTCGCCAATTTCTCAAAAGGGTAAGTTTCAAAATTCATTATTGCCCTATTTTTTATATTTTAGTGGGAAATTATACCCTAATGCAGTTAATATTTAAAAAGAGTGCATATCCTTCTGATATCTATTTGTATAAGTTATTTTAGTTATAATATAAACTAATTTGACTTGAAGGTATTTTATGAAATTATTTTTGTTTTTACTCATGCTCCCCTTTTTACTGTTCGCCAACGATACGGCGCATCATTTTGCTTCCAATGAGGAATGTAAAGCCTGTCACTCTCAGATATACAGTGAATTTACAGGATCCATGCATGCCAACTCCACACCGCAAAAAGACCCTATCCATGCATCTGTCTGGGATAAACATCCACAAAATCTAAAACAGGAACGCTACGGTTGCGGAAAATGCCATACCCCAGCTGCTGACAATTTAAATGCTATGAAGACCAAAGGGCAAAAAGCCCTTCCTCTGGCAAAGAATAAAACACACCAGGAGGGCATAGGCTGTGCCTACTGTCATCGTATTGAGAGTATAGCACTGCATAAAAAACACAATACGAACATCATCAGTAAAAAAGAGAAAAATTACTTTGGTACACTGAAAAACAACATTGAGTCCCCTTTCCATGGTATAGAAAAAAAGAACAATGAACATATGCAAAACGGAAATGTCTGCATAGGATGTCACTCTCACAAAATGAACAAACACGGGCTGAATGTCTGTTCTACCAACATTGACAATGAACTTAACGGTGCCAACTGTGTCTCCTGTCATATGCAAAAAGTAGAGGGATCTGTCTCAGACATGCATGAGACTGAAAAACACGCTTTTCACGGTTTTGCCGGAGCGCATTTTCACAGCAATATGCTGACACAGTATGTGGACATTTCACTGCTGCGTCAAATAGACAATTTCATTGTCAATATAGACAACCGTACTTCCCATGCCCTGCTTCTTCATCCTCTACGTCAAGCAGTATTAAAGGTCAGCATCGAAAGAGAAGGGAAAACCATACCATTGAAAGAGACAAAGTTTGCCAGAGTCATCGGGCATAATGGAAAACCCGCCATGCCGTGGGCAGCATCCACTACCCTAAAAGATACCATGATCCAGGCAAATGAAAAAAGAGCCGTACCTTATGATTTCAAGATCCAAAAAGGGGACAAGGTCACTGTGATTCTTGGCTGGTTCCTTGTCAACCCCAAAGCCCTGAAAACACTGGGTCTTGAAAAAGACAGGACTTCAACTGAGTTCCATGAATTCAAAAAAGAACATTTTAATTTTTAACGTCAACCTTGGTATTGAAAAGCAAAGCCAACTCTTCTCTGATCTCTTTCTCTTTTGCAGAAAGATCAGAACGTTTTTTATCTTTTATATCATTGAAGAGTGCAATTTTGGCTCTTAACTTTGCCTCTCTTTGGATGTTCATCATTGTATAGGCTACATAATAGTTATAGATGTTTTGAATG
>DQSX01000061.1 GCA_015663065.1 Sulfurovum sp. | reverse complement strand
GTAAAAAGTAAGATGGCATCCCCGCATATTTTCCCTCTCCTTGAATAGAAAAAAACTGTTCAGTTAAATAAAACACACAGAACCTCGTCTCAACGCCTCATTCCTCATTCCCAATTTCTCATTTGATGGCAAAGCAATCATCCGCCTGTCTCATAAAAGGCACGGTTGGAGACTTCCTGTCCCTCTTCAAGCTCACCTTCTATCCAACGGTTCTCTTTGGGTTTGTCTTTCAGTACAGTGGCCAGTACTTCCGAAGCCGCTTTGATGTCACCTTTTTTCACTGCATCTGCAATACTCATGGCTTCATCAAAATAGAGACAAGGGATGAGATGCCCTTCTGCGGTAAGCCTGATGCGGTTGCAGTTTTCACAGAAATCATGTTTATGCGGGTCGATAAGACCAAACTCATATCCGTCATCAAGGGCATAATTGAATGAAGGAGAAGCACCTTCACGGCCAAGTGCACGAATGGTATGTTTCTCTTTGACCTTTTCAAGTATCTCTCTTCCGTGCATACCCTCTATGGTCTTGTTTGCATGGGAATTCTCCATATACTCAATAAAACGTACTTTAATATTTCGCTCTTTACAATATGCTATGATATCCAGGATCTCATCATCATTGATACCTTTCATGGGTACCATATTGATCTTCACTCCCAAGCCAACTTCAAGTGCCTTGTCTATACCTTTTAACACCTGCTCTAACACATCTTTCTGCGCGATGTTATGTGCTACTGCCGGTTTAAGTGAATCCAGTGAGATATTGAGACGTTTAAGCCCTGCATCTTTAAGTCTCTGCGCTGTTTGCGGCAAAAGGTATGCATTGGTCGTAAGTGCAAGATCGATGTCTGGTTTGTAGTCATGTATCATTTTAATGAAAGTATCGAGATCTTCTCTAAGAAGTGGTTCCCCACCTGTAATACGTATTTTGTTTACACCCTCATCTATGGCTACTTTCATAAACAAAAAAAGCTCTTCAAAACTCAAGAGATTCTCTTTGGGTACCCATGAAAAAGGTTTTTCAGGCATACAGTACTGGCATCTGAAGTTACAACGCTCTGTAACCGAGACTCTTAAATAATTGACTGTTCTACCGTGTCCATCTATTAGCATAATATTATTCCGTATTTAATTTTGTTAAGGGTATCGAAATGTAGATAAAAAAGGGATGATGAATATCAAAAAAGTAGCTATAAGAAGTAATATAAGACAAGCAAGCAGCGGGTTATGGCCCACTACTTACAAAATGGAGAAAGAAACGCCATTTACACTATATTAATAGTGACCTTTCCATCTTGACTTTTTCCATAGGAATGCCAAACCTGTAAAGATGATGAAGAAAAGGAGTACTTTTGGTCCAAGCTCTTCACGTGCTGGTTTCGAAGGGTCTCCGATCTCAGTCATGTGCGCTTTTACTTTCTCATACCCTTCATGCGTTAATCCGACTCTAGGCATAGAAGTACCAGGAAGCTGTGATTGCGGGTTTTCCACAAATGTTTCCAGGAAGTGTGGACTTCTTGCTCTGATGATCATAGAAAGATCCGGCGGTGTTTTACCCATGTATGCTTTTACAAGTGCCTGCTCATCAAGTACTTTGATCTTGTGTGCAAGTGCATCTTTTTCATGCTTGAACTTTGGTGTGTCACCAAGTTGTGTTGTCTTCGCATAACGCATTGCGTGACATCTGCCACATGCTTCTGCAAATGCTTCTTTTGTTGTTACTTCACCTGCTTTTTTAGCCAGAATATACGCAACTACATCTGCAATTTGCTGATCATCAGCCATCATTGCTTTGATTGAACCCATTGGGTGTGTCATGGTATCTGCATATTTATGGTCAACATTTGATGCCATTGCAGGGTCTTTAATGAGTGCAATAAGATAGTTTTTATCATACAGTGCACCAGCATGGTCAAGTACAGGAGGAATGACACCGCCCATGTTAACGCCGCCTTCCATGTGACAACCCATACAGGTAGCAAAACCAGCTTCACCGGCTGCTACATCACCTTTAAGCTTAGAAATTTTGGCTACATCAGCCCAAAATGTCTCTTTTGCTTTTACTTTGTCATCTTTTTTTGCTACTTTGGCTTCAGCGATATCTGCTTTACCATCATAAACAAAACCATTACCATCTACATGTTTGTGCATTTGAGAGTGAGCAAACGG
>DQSX01000050.1 GCA_015663065.1 Sulfurovum sp. | reverse complement strand
CGTTTGTTGTCACCGATCTTGGTACGTATTTTAGAGATGATCACATCCAGACTTTTACCCTGAGAATCAATGCTCATGGTCCCTGATGTATTGATGATCTGTTCACGTGACTGTGTCATACCCTGGTGTTTTACCAGAAGTGTAAGGACTTCAAATTCTGCAGGTGTTAAAGAGAGAGCATTGTTTTTGAAGTAGATCGTATCACCCCTGATCTCAAAATCACTTTTTGGCAAAGCACTGTTCTCTCCCTCTCCTTTGTTCAAACGATTCAGGATGGACATAATGCGTGCATACATCTCTTTTGGATCATAAGGTTTGGGAAGGTAGTCATAGGCACCCAGTTCAAAACTCTTTACTTTGTCACTAATGTCAGAACGTGCAGAAGAGATGATGACAGGCATGTCATATTTGCGTACCACTTCTTCACAAACTTCCAGACCATCCATACCCGGAAGTGTAAGGTCAAGTATCATAAGGTCATATTTTTTTACACCGGCAGAAAGTCCAAGGTAGGGGTCTTCATAATTGGTTATTTTAATGTCAAACTGGGAAAGATATTCAGCTAAAAGTTCTGCAAATTCCGGGTCATCTTCTATCATAAGTATATTGATCACTTCACCACTCCTATTATCGAACATGTTATCTCCTGTATTGTAAGTTATTAAGGTTAATTGAAATCAAATAGACAGCTTGCATATTATTCAATTTCCAGTGCGGGTATTTCCAGTTTTTCCCATTTCTGCTCTTGAGGCTGAAGATCAAGGCTGAGACCCACGCGGGGGTTGGTCAATTGTGTGTAGTAGGGTGTGAGTTTAGGAAGATTGAACCAGATAACAGTTGCAATGAGCAGTAAAAGCATGATGAAAAATGCTAAAAATTGCTTCATATAACAAATGCCTTTTTCATATGTTTTTCAATCTCTTTAAAGGTATAGTTTTGCTCTGTAAAATATTCAAAAGCAATAATACCCTGATACAATAACATATCTGAACCGTCTTTTGTAGGTTTGTCATAAGATTTGGCCAATTTTAAAAAAGGTGTGTCTTTCCCGTAAATGACATCCACACAGGCTTGTGCCTGAGGTATGACACTATTTAAAATCTCTTTTGGTGCCGGAAGAGATTCATCTTCAAGACCTGCTGAAGTCATGTTTATAACAAGGTCATATTTTTTAGCTGTGAAACGCTCAAAAGTATAGGTTTCAAACCCCTCTTCTTTGAACTTTTCGAGACGGCCTTCACTTCTGTTGAGAAGGGTGACTTCATAACCCTCATCACGCAGTATGCGAGAGGTAGACTGTGCAGTACCTCCCGCACCCAGAAAAAGTACGGTTCTGATATTTTGAAATTCCGAGATCGCTTTTAGAAATCCGGGTGCATCAGTGTTGTATCCGTAAAGTTTTCCCTCTTTCTCTACAATGGTATTGACAGCTCCCACTTTTTTGGCAAAGGGATCAAGGACATCACAGGCAGCATAAGCATGCTCTTTGTGGGGTACGGTGATGTTGATACCTTTTAAGCCTAGAGCAAAAAAAGTCTCTTTGAGTTTTGTACCATCTTTCAGCCTGTATCGTGCATAACAACCGTTAAAGCCCAATCCTTTAAAAGAGAGGTTGTGCATAAGTGGTGACTTGGAGTGAGAGACTGGGTTTCCGAAGATGGCAAAAAGATCTTTTGCCATCATTTAGAGCGTTTCCATTTCTTTAAGAGTTGCGAGCAGGGCACCGAGTTTATTTTTCACTTCCAGGTACTCCAATTCAGGGATAGAATCTGCCACAACGCCTGCACCTGCATGCAGAGTGATAGAGTCAGTATTGATCAGAGCCGTTCTGATGGTAATGGCAGAGTCCATGTTTCCGTCAAAGGCAAAGTACCCCACTGCACCTGAGTAGAATCCACGCTTCAGACCTTCATACTCGGCAATGAGCTTCATGGCTTCAATCTTTGGTGCTCCGGTCATGGTCCCCGCAGTGAAAGTAGCAGCAAAAAGGTCGAACATATCTTTGCCTTCTTCTATGTGTGCTTCCACATCTGAGACCATGTGCATAACGTGGGAGTATTTTTCCACCCGCATCATATCGGTTACTTTTACGGTACCTGTCTGTGCTACACGTCCCACATCATTACGCCCAAGGTCTATAAGCATAAGGTGCTCTGCACACTCTTTGGGATCGTTCAGCATCTCCTCTTCGAGTTCTTTGTCACGATGTGCATCTTTACCGCGTTTTCGTGTACCGGCAATAGGGCGAAGCAGTATCTCTCCTTCTGTCAACCTTACCATGACCTCCGGGCTTGAACCGCAGATGGAAAAATCTTCATAGTCAAGCAGGAAAAGGTAGGGTGAAGGGTTTTTTGAACGCAATACTCTGTAAAAACTCAGAGGATCGATCTTTCCTTTTTGGGTATATCGGTTGGAAAGCAGGATCTGGAAAATATCTCCGGAACGGATGTTTTCTTTAGATTCAAGCACCAATTCCTTAAAACGCTCTTCATCGATGCTGAAAGAGCCTTTTCCATCAAGCACTACAGGTTTTATGGGCATAGGGGTACAGGTATTGTGCAAAATATCTTCAATGGCATCCAAACCCTTTTTCATAGAGTCATCATTGAGGATTAGTGTTAGTTTTGCAGATTTATGTGAATACGCCATGATGATCTTGGGACGTATGAGGTCAAGGTCCGGTGTATTGAGCGGGTCAAGAAGTTTGTCCATACTCTCTTCAAGTACGGGTTCAAATACTTTTACCATATCGTAAGCGATGAACCCTATGAATCCATCCACAAAAGAGAAACCTACTTCAGCGGCTCTTTTCTTGTTTGCCTCTTTATCTACTTTGGCATAATAGGATTTTAAAAAAGTGAAAGGATCCTCTTTTAAGGCCTTGCTTGTACCAGAAAGATCTGTATAGGTACTTGTTTTATCTTTATAGCTTAAACGCTCCTGTGCACCTATAACGATGAATGAGAAGTTCCCGTCAGAAGTGTTGACCATACTTTCAAACAGCATCGTAATTTCATCTGGAAAAAGTGCTTTGATCTTTCCGTAAAGGGCAACAGGTGTCAGTTGATCAAAAAGAATGGTTTTATGCATTTTGTTCTCTACTTTTTAACCACAAAGGCACTTTTATTAATGAGGTCACGTACCCTGACCAGTGCAACATCCACAGCTGCTCTGTCCGAGTAAGGACCGATGAGAAGTTTTTTGGTTCCTTTGGCTGAAGGTGCAGTAATATGATAGTTGAAGCCATTGTTCTTAATGACCGAAAGGAAACGTTTGCTTGGTGACTGACGGTATGACCCTACTTGAATAAAATATTGTATGCCGCTGGCTTTTGCTGCAGGAGCAACTTCTTTTGGTTTTATGGCCACAGCTTCTTTTTTTACAACTTTCTGCGGGGTTGGGGCAGGTATCACCGTTTCACTCTCTGTGACTTTTTCAGGTACAGAGGAGACTTCAGGTTTGGCAGGAGCTTGTGTAAACTCATCTGTGATCTGTACTTTGTTGTTTTCAGTAGCTGGAGCTTCCGAGGTCTTTTTATTTGGGCTCTCTTTTTTAACAGCTTCTGTTTTTTTGACAGCTTTCTCTTTCTCTTTTTCTTCAGTGATCTTCGGAGCCTCTATAGGTTTGTTTAACTCCTCCTCTATCATATCTGTCAGTTTAGGTTCTTCTTTTGTATTTTTTGCTTTTGCAGTACTCTGAAGTGTCAGTTCCGGAGAGATCATTTCCATGTCATTCTCCTCTATCAGCAAGTTGTCTGATTTTGGATCGTCAAGTACTACAGAGGTAAGAATAATAGCTACAATAAATACAACAATGAGTAGTGCTACAATGGTAAGCAGACTTTTTGCTTTACCGTTCTTTGGTTTAATATCATCGATGATGAGGTCATCTAGGTTATGATCATTCATGAGAGGGGGAGCTCCGGATTTAATTTTGAAATGATTATATCATATTTATTTATATTAAAACTTTATAGCCCCAATCTCTTTTGATTTAATATCGTATAGAGTACCGGAAGATAAAGCAGATTGAGTATGGTCCCCCAGGCCAGTCCAAAAGCCAGAGCAATGGCCATAGGCTGGAAAATGGTCGCCTGTCCCGTAGGGAAAAATACCAGTGAACTTAAACCAATAAGTGTGGTGACCGAAGTGAGTACTATGGGTCTGAAACGTTTGGAAGCGTAGTGGAATATCTCTTCTAAATTGTTCGCTTTTTTGAGGTTCATCACCATAATAATACCATCGTTTATAACGACTCCGGAAAGACCAAGCATACCGATGATAGAAGGCATGGAGAGGTTGAGTCCCAATAAAAAGTGACCTATGAGTACCCCTAAAAATGCAAAAGGGATGACTGACATCATCATGAAAGTTTCTCTAAAAGAGTTGAAAAGATAGAGCAAAGAGAGCATAATAAGGAGCATGGCAACAGCTGATGCTGCCATCATGTCACTCTTTAACTCTTTTTTCTTCTCCTCTTCTCCTTTAAAAATAATTTTAATGCCATCTTTTTTTGCTGCTTCTAAAATACTGTCTATCTTCTTCAGTGTCTCTGTGGCTGTGATCTTTTTACTGTCCACATTGGCATAGATGTAAAAGTTCTTTTCTCCAGAGTCTTTAATGATCTTTTCAAAAGATTTGATGATATTGAAGTGCACCACATCTTTGAGTGCCACAAAAGTTCCATCATCCAGTTTTATCTGAAAATTCTTGAGTATCTCCAGAGAATCTTTCTGTACAGACCTGACCTTCAGTTCCAGCAAGTCTGTTGCATCAAAGGCAAAACCTACTTTCCGTTCAAGGTAGAAGTTGGAAAGCATCAAACCCAGTGTCTGCTCATTCAGCCCCAATGATTCACCATAGGTATTGATCTGCAGTTTTATCTCATCTATACCGTAATTCATGGCATCGTTGACAGAGACTATGCCTTCGGTTTGACGCAGCGTACTCTTTATCTCTTCGGCATACTGCATGACTTTTTGATTGTCATCGGAGACCAGTCCTATTTTAAGGTCAGACTTGATGGGTCCTACTTTACGCTCTACAATAGCAAGGTCTGAGAGTTTGAATCTCTCTTTATATTTTTGTGTTTCCAGAAACTGACGCAGTTTTCCTGCAATGACAACAGACTTCTCTTCACGTGTACGTCCCTCTTCATCATAATAAAAACTCAGTGTCGGGGTGATGAACCTGTCTACAAAATTCTGTGCTTTGAGTTTTTGCAGTTCTATGTGTATCTGCCCGACATAAGGGTAAGTCTCTGAGTTTCCTGCCGAGTCTCTCCTCCAACCGGAAACAGAGCCTACATGGTCAATGTAAAATGCATCTTTTCGTTTGTATAGGTCTCTCTCTATGGCGTTAAGGATGGCAGCGGTCTCTTCGGTAGTGGTATTGACATTGCTTTTGAGTGTAATGTTCACTGTTGTGGCATCAAAAGTAGGGAACATTTGAAATTTAGAGGCTTTGATACCCAGTACGATCAGCAGTGGTACCAAGATAATAAAAAGGGTTAAAAAACTCTTTTTGTATCGCATAAAAAAGTGTATGACCCAGGAGTAAAAACGGTTAATACCTTCCCAAGAGGTCGTTTTTTGATCACTTTTAAGTACATGTGCCGCATGGATAGGCAAAAAGATAAAAGACTCTATAAGTGAAGCCAATACCAATACAGAGACAGCTATGGGAATGAGCTTGATAACCTCTCCCATGGTCCCGGACATCATCAGTGCAGGGATGAAGGCAAAGAGTGTGGTAAGTGAAGCAATGGTGACCGGTTTGAACATCTCTTTGGCACCGACAACGGCCGCCTCTTTAGGCTCCATACCCTCTTCAATATGCTGTTGTATATTCTCAGACACAACAATGGCATCATCGACAATGATCCCTAGGGCAATAAGTACACCGATCAGAGAGATCATATTGATGGTGTATCCTGCCAAATAGAGATACGAAGCCCCCATGACAAAAGAGGTTGGAATCCCCAAAGAGATAATGAATGACATACGTTTGTTGATCAGCAGTGCTACAAGCAAAGAGATGAGTATCAAGCCTAAAAGTATATTGGAGATGACAATGTTCAGACGGTCTTTAATGGCTTCAGAACGGTCAGAGTGGATGATATAACTTACTTTTCCTTGCGCAGATGCATTGCTCTGTGCAACAATTTTATAAATGGCCTGGGAGAGATCCAGAGCATTTCCTTTGCTGCTTTGCTTAATGGAGAGGTCTACCGCATGTTTGGTGTCGATGGAGTACATGGTGGCAGTATCTTCATAACGTTTTGAGACAGTAGCAACATCTTTGAGGTAGAGTGTTTTTCCATTGACCCTTATCTGGCTTTGCAACATCTTCTTCGCATCTTTTGGACCATTAAACGTAGAGATGAAGTAGTGTCCGTCCCTGTTGTCTTCAACTTTTCCTATGGGAAAGATGTATGAGAGACCGGTGAGCGCAGTGATGACGGCATTCTCATCCAGTCCCAATGCGCGTATTTTCTCAGAATGCAGACGAATGTCATAATACTTGTCCGAATCTCCAAAAATACTGACTTCAGAGATATTTTTTAACACAATGATCTTCTCTTTGAGTCTGTCGGCAGCATCTATCAATGCTGCATGGTCTGCACTCTCTGAAGAGATCGCAACACGCAGTAGATCTCTTTTGACCTCCAGTACTTTTACGGTAGGCTCATCCATATCTGAAGGCAGGTACTGTTTGGTCAGGGTAATGGCATCTTTGACTTTGTCTGCGGT
>DQSX01000242.1 GCA_015663065.1 Sulfurovum sp. | reverse complement strand
ATGGAGCGGGCGAACGGGTTCGAACCGTCGACCCCAACCTTGGCAAGGTTATGCTCTACCGCTGAGCTACGCCCGCAAATCCATACCGCATTTAGGGTTTAAGCTAAAATTGGACTGCGATTATAGCTAAAAAAAATTTAAAAGTAAATAGTTTTTGTGCTATAATCCAAAAAACTATAATTAAAGGCTCAAAATGATGAGAAGTGATGAGATAAAAGAGGGGTTTTCCAGAGCGCCACACAGATCTTTACTCCGTGCAACCGGTGTAAAAGATGAAGATTTTAAAAAACCATTCATTGGGGTAGCAAACTCATTTATTGAGATCATTCCAGGACACTTTTTCCTAAACAAGGTCTCTGAAGTCATTAAAGAAGAGATCCGTGCAAACGGATGTGTACCTTTTGAGTTCAATACCATTGGTGTAGATGATGGGATCGCCATGGGGCATGATGGCATGCTTTTTTCTCTACCGAGCCGTGAAATTATTGCAAACTCTATTGAAACGGTCATGAATGCACACAAACTTGATGCTATGATCGCCATACCAAACTGTGACAAGATCGTTCCGGGGATGATCATGGGGGCTTTACGCGTGGATGTACCTACAGTATTTGTTTCCGGCGGGCCAATGGCTGCAGGACACAAAGCAGACGGGACACCCATTGACCTGGCAACGGCTTTTGAAGCGGTTGGGCAGCATGAAGCCGGAGAGATCACAGATGAAGAACTACTTGACATAGAGTGTAATGCCTGTCCGAGTGGCGGATCATGCTCAGGTATGTTCACAGCAAACTCCATGAATACACTGATGGAAGCGATGGGTATTGCTTTGGCTGGGAACGGAACAATATTGGCACTGACACCTGAGAGGACAGAACTGTACAAAAAAGCGGCAAAACGTGTCTGTAAAATTGCTAAAATGGAAGCAGAAGAGCGTGAAAAGTACAGAATAAAGAACATCCTTAATGAAAAGGCTGTACGTAATGCTTTTGCTGTCGATATGGCTATGGGAGGATCATCCAATACTGTACTGCATATGCTTGCCATTGCAAAAGAGGCAGATGTTGACTTTAACCTTGAAGATATCAATGCCATTTCAAAACGCGTTTCACACATCGCAAAAATCTCTCCATCGTTAACAACCGTACATATGGAAGATATTAACAAAGCCGGCGGAGTAAATGCGGTCATGCACGAAATGATGAAGCGTGGCGATGACATTCTGCTTGATAACCTTGCCATTACCGGCGAGACACTTTATGAAAAAGTGAAAGATACAAAGATCCTCGATACCAATATCATTCACACCATAGACAATCCCTTCTCTGAAGTGGGTGGACTTGCTATTCTTTACGGAAACCTGGCAGAACAGGGTGCCGTTATTAAAACTGCAGGGATCACGGGAGAGAGAGTCTTTACGGGAACAGCGGTATGTTTCAACTCTCAGGATGAGGCCATTGAAGGGATCCTTCAGGGTAAAGTAAAAGCTGGCAATGTTGTAGTGATCCGTTATGAAGGTCCTAAAGGTGGACCGGGAATGCAAGAGATGCTAAGTCCTACCTCACTCATCATGGGGATGGGACTTGGTGATTCGGTAGCACTCATTACTGATGGTAGGTTCTCCGGGGCAACAAGAGGCGCAAGCATTGGTCACGTAAGTCCAGAAGCTGCAGAAGGCGGTCTCATAGGACTGCTGGAAGATGGAGATGAAATTCACATTGATGTGGATGCGTACATTTTACGTGCAAATCTCTCTGATGAAGTCATAGCAGAGAGAAAAGCAAACTTCAAACCGATCGTGAAGCCATTATCAAGCAAGTGGTTGAAGCAATACAGAGCGCTAGTCACCAATGCAAGTAACGGTGCTGTATTGGAGGCAGAATAATCTGTTAGAAAAACTTCCCTTATCCAGGGGAAGTTACCGAAGCATTAAGTTAAATCTTGATCCAGGGACCGTTCCATTTCACATTTACATTATTACATTTTGTGCAAATGTCCATAGAAGGCACCGCTTATGAGGTAACTCTTCTTGCACCTTTGTAGCGCTGGCTATAAAAGTTTTTGTTTAAAGAAGTAATGATCACCTTCTTTTTTGCAGAACTTGCATGGATAAATTTGTTGTTACCAATGTAGATACCTACATGATTGACATATCCTTTACGTCTTTTTGATGTATCGAAGAAAATAAGATCACCCGGCTTGAGATCTTTACGGCTTACATATTTGCCATACTTGGATTGTTCAATAGCTCTTCTTGGAATTTTGATTCCGTTCTTTTTACACACATAGGTGGTTAAACCCGAACAGTCAAAAGTATTTTTCTGACCTACTGCACCCCATACATATTTACGTCCCAACTTATTTTTGGCAAGTTTGATCATTTTCATAGACTTTTTGCTACTTTTCTTGGAGAAAAGAATATCATTGATAGAAAACTTGGAACTCTTTTTGCTATTTGTTTTTTTACTGTTCGCTTTCTTGAACTTTACACTTTTAAGAGTCTTTGCCAATTGTCTCTCAGCACTGTTCGATCGTGAGGCAACTTTGACACGCTTTTTCTTTTTCGCAGCAGTAGATTTTGTAGGTACCTTTAACACTTTACCCAATTTAAGTGCTTGGTCCTTTTTGATACCGTTGGCTTTTTTTATGGCCGTAACAGTGGTATGGTTTTTCTTTGCAATAGCGTAGAGAGTATCCCCCTTCTTTACTGTATGCTTTATCGTTTTGGTTGCTGCATTACCCGATGCAGTCATTACTGATATTAAGACCAGTAGCTTATAAACTCTTTTCAATTCATCCCCTTTTTTAAGTAATTTATTGACAGGTCATAAAACCCATAGTAAATAATATGTGGTTTATTGTATCAACAATAATCTTAATCAAAAATAAATGTTTTATTTATTTTCTTTGATCTATATTAATTAATAAAACAATCTTATAATTCGCCTTGCTTTGAGAAGGAAATATGTATTTACGCAGAATAGTTGCACAAAACATTGGCAATCTGGCAATCTTTTTCAAGACCCATGACTTTCTGTCCCTGCTTCACAACAGGTTTAGCTTTTCAACATCTCGGCATTATGATATCAAAATGCTCTTAAATTAAAATAAAACCAAAAGTGCTTATATTTGTTTTTCTTTTAAAACTTTAACGATATGATCCGCTACTCTAAAGGCATTGGCGTAGATGGTCCAAGTGTAGGGAACGGAACCTCCTGTGGGCATAAAACTAGCATCTGCAACAAAAAGGTTTGGCACATCATGTGCCTGACAATATCTGTTCAGTACAGATGTTTTGGGGTCATCTCCAAAACGGCAGCCTCCTGCAATAAGATTTTGCGGTGGAGAAGAAGAGACGGAAGAGTAGATATTTTGCGCACCCATCTCTTCTAAGACTTTTTCACATTTTTCTGCAATGTATTTTCCTACTTTTAGGTCCTGAGGATGTGCTTCAACACGCAGTCTGCCTACAGGCATACCGTATTTGTCTTTATGCGTTTTGTCCAGACTCACAAAACAGTTGTCATTGGGAAGCCAGTCATTAAAAATTTCAAAACGTATACTCTTTTGTTTCGTGAAGCGTTCTGTGAGTTTCTCTCCCAATGCTTTCCCCCATACAAGCTGTCCATTCTCTTCACTGTTTTTTCTGGCTCGCGAAATGATATTTTGATGTTCGAACATGAACTCCACAGAACCACCTTTAAAGGTACCGTCCCACCAGTGATCTATAAAATACCAGTCTAAAATAGACCGGTTTACAAATAGACCTGTCTGCATCAGTTCTTCAAACCTGATCTCCTTGAGCTTGTCTGCATGCAGCTCCCCCTGACCTGAACCTCCAGCAGAGAAGATCAGGTTTTTCCCAAGTTCCCCAGAACTGTTTGCCAAACCATTAGGATGAAATTCGGAAGCTGAGTTCAACAACAGTCTTGCACTCTCATGTGCCTGTGCTGCCACCACAAAAAGATCTGCATAGAGTTGTTTTTCTTTCCCCGTCAATACATCTACCACAACAGCATAGTCCACTGCTTCTTTTTTTGAAGTATGCAAAGACTTCACATAGGTATTGCTCAGTAAGGTTAGATTTCCACTTGCCAGAGCAGGCATGAGTAAAGCTTCTCTGGAAGATCCTTTTGCCCCGGAGGAACAACCGTAAGATCCGCAAAAATTAGAGTAGTAACAGGCTTTTCTGTGCCCTTTGTTTTGAGAAAGTACTGAGCGTGGTGTGACCAGAGATTTAATGTTAAGCTCTGCACAACTTTTATCGAGTAGTTTCACTACTGCATTTTCCTGCGTCGGGGGCTGCGTAAAATCTGCTGTGCTTCGCGGCGGTTCATAAGGATGTTTTTCATATTTACCGGAAATACCCACCAGCTCTTCAGCTTTAAGATAATAAGGCTCCATTTCATCATAAGAGATGGGCCAGTCTACGACATTGGCACCTTTTATTGCTCCATATTTACTTTTAAGCCTGAAGTCATCAGGGTGCATCCTATGCAGCATACCAGACATAAAGTTTGAGGAGCCTCCTACCACATTACCGTTCCAGAAACTCCAGCCTGAATCATACGTAGGTGTCCCTTCCCATTTGCCGTCAACTTTCTCTTCTATGACATGATACTCCTCAAAAAGATTTGGGGTGACAATGTCTCTACGACAATAGGCCAGCTCATCTTTCGTAAACTCTTCACGTTTTATGAGTCGGCCTTTTTCCACTACAGCCACTTTGTACCCTGCCTTGGTCAGGGTATGGGCTACCGCCCCTCCACTGGCACCTGAACCAATAACCACAACATCATATTGCTTCATAATGCAATATACTTTGTACGGGGTCTGGGTACGCCACCATAAGCATTCAGGGCTTTCCATCCTGCTTCTTTTTTATTGGAACCGTAAATTGGATCAGAAAAAAGTCCTTCCATCGTTAAGGTCATGATACGTGAGAGCCAGTTACTGCCGTAACGGGTCTTCTCGTAGGTACGTAGTGCTTCTTCTTTTTCCTGAGTATTCATAGAGAGGAATTTCCCTTTTTCACGACGTTGCAGCTCTTCTGCCCCTTCTATGACAAATTTTCTTATATCTTTATCATACGTTTCATGGCTTACGGTATCAAACAGAAACTGTATCGTATGCATACTTTGTGCTGAAGGGATCTTGCTTCCCTGAGGAAACATATGTTCCTGTACTGCCCTAAGTGTTGCTTCAACTTTTTTAAATGATCTTTCAAAAGAGCTGCTTGGTTTTGCATGCAAATAATGTGTCATGCCCAACATGGAGCCTAAGAGTAAAAAGTTACGTCGTTTCATACAGATGCCTATGTTTAATTTCTCTAATCATAATTATATAGTGTGTACTTTAAGTGCAACTAACGGAAGAGAGTAAAATAATAAAAACTGATACACAAACATTGCACATCATAAATAGTAAACTACGATTATCTTAACACTAGAAAGGAAAAAAATGAAAAAGTTACTATTCGGTCCTCTACTTGGTTTGGCACTTATATCCTTTACAGGATGCACAAGTGTCAAAATGCCAATCAGGAAAATGTGATTCTGCAAAAAAACAGATAAGAAATGTGGTGACGGTAAATGCGGTACGTCTAAAAAGAGTGCCAAAAAATGCGCTGCCTAATTACAATATAAACCATGAAGGAGGGTCAAGATGCTTAAAACTATCTACCCATTCACCAAGAACATACTAAGTAACGGACAAAGTCTTTCCCTGCTGCTTGCAAGATTTGCGGTGGCTTACGGGTTTTATGATCCAGCTATGCAAAAATGGTCAGACATAGGTTCTGTTGCTACTTGGTTTGATTCCATTGGAATTCCTTTCCCCACACTCAATGCCTATATGGCAGCAAGTACGGAGTTACTCGGCGTCATACTCTTGACGCTGGGACTCTTCACAAGGCTCAT
>DQSX01000062.1 GCA_015663065.1 Sulfurovum sp. | reverse complement strand
CATAAAATTGTTAAAAGTGGTGACCCGTCTAGGATTCGAACCTAGGGCCCATTCCTTAAAAGGGAATTGCTCTACCAACTGAGCTAACGGGTCACACATTTTCACTCATTACTTGAATAAGTGGACGGAATTATAGCTCATAAAGCTTAGATTGTCAATAGATTTTTAAGAAAACATTTAAAAAAATTAAAAATTTAATACTTCAGCCAGTTTTTCTATGGCAAAGACGACAGATTGCTCTTGTACCTGTTCCCGGTCACCATGGAAAAAACAGTGAAAAACTTCTTGGGAAAAGGGAGTTTGCAGACCTATATAGACAGTACCAACCGGTTTCGCTTCTGTTCCTCCTGTGGGCCCGGCTATGCCTGAGACGGCAATAGCGTAGTCGGCACCTGCCAGATTTTTGATGCCTTCAAGCATTTGGGAGACACATTGTTGACTTACTGCACCATACTTTTCCAGCACTTTTTCTTCTACACCCAGCCAAAAATGTTTGATCTCGTTGGAGTAGGTGACACAGGAGCCGTTCAAGACAGCAGATGAACCGGATATGGCAGTAAACGCAGCAGCTATGCGTCCGCCAGTGCAGCTTTCGGCAAAAGTTATGGTTTGCTCTGTTTCTGTGAGTTTTTGTATAATATTTCCAGTGAGTTCTTGTATGTTTTTCATAAGATAATTGTAGCAAAAGTAGCTTCTAATTCTCTTTTAGATACAATCACGGGATAATATAACAGGGGCGACCCTATTTAAGGTGTTATCGACTATGGATTTTAAAGACACACTCCTCCTTCCCAAAACAAATTTCCCAATGCGTGGGAATCTTCCAAACAATGAACCTAAAAAATATAAATCATGGTTTGATGCAGATATGTATGCGCAGATGAAAACAAAACGTGCAGGTGCCGAAATGTTTACTTTGCATGACGGACCTCCGTATGCAAACGGTGACATCCACATAGGGCATGCACTCAACAAAGTACTCAAAGATATCATTTTAAAATACAACTATTTTCAGGGTAAAGCTGTACGTATGACGCCAGGTTGGGACTGTCACGGTTTGCCGATCGAGCAGAAAGTAGAAGAGAAGTTGGGTAAAAGCAAAAAAGAAGCGATGCCCACAGAGAAGTTCAGAGAGCTTTGTCGTGGGCATGCTGCCAAGTTTGTAGAGATACAGAGAGACTCTTTCAAAGAGTTGGGGATTATTGCTGACTGGGAAAACCCGTATGTGACAATGGACTTTAAATTTGAAGCAAATATTTACAGAACACTTTGTGAAGTAGCAAAAAAAGGTCTTTTGGTCGAGCGACACAAACCGATCTTCTGGTCATGGGCAGCAAGAACTGCTTTGGCTGATGCAGAGGTTGAGTATGAAGACAAAGAAGATTATTCGATCTATGTACATTTTGAGCTTTCAGATGCAGCTAAAGAGACTTTAGGTCTTGAGGGTAAAGCCGGACTTGTCATTTGGACAACAACCCCTTGGACGCTGCCTTCAAATACAGGAATTGCTCTGAACCCAGAAGAGATGTATGTCTTGACGGATGATGGACACATTGTGGCTGAAGCCCGTTATGATGCAATGATAGAAGAGGGTGTGGTCTCCGGACACGCTTCAAGAAAGGTCGCTGCTACGGAGATGGAGAACCTCTTAACCATCAACCCTGTAAACAGCAGACCTTCAAGGATCGTACTTGGAGAGCATGTCTTAATGGATGGCGGTTCAGGTTGTGTACATACAGCTCCGGGACACGGTGAAGAGGATTACAAAGTAGGGCTTAAATACGGTCTTGAAGTGGTGATGCCTGTAGATGAACGTGGATGTTATGACGAATCTGTGGTTGGGTTGAACCTTCTGCCGAATCCTGAAGCGTTTGTAGGTATGCACATCTTTAAAGCCAATGAGCCTATTCTTGAAATGCTTGGCGACTCTTTGCTTAAACAGAGTAAATTTGTGCACTCATATCCACACTGCTGGAGAACGAAAAAACCGTTGATCTATAGAGCAACGAACCAGTGGTTCATCTCTATTGACGACAAACCTGAAGGCTCCAACGATACGCTGAGAACTTCAGCGATGAATGCCATTGAAAATGTTGAATTTTATCCTGCAACATCTAAAAACAGACTCAAACCTATGATCGAGGGAAGACCTGACTGGTGTATCTCTCGTCAGAGATCTTGGGGTGTACCTATAGCCTTCTTTAGAATTAAAAGTACCAAAGCAGTGATCTTTGATGAAGATGTTTTAGCGCACGTAGCCAATCTCTTTGACATACACGGTGCAGATGCCTGGTACTCAATGTCAAATGCAGAACTTTTACCTGCTGATACAAAGTATGACCCTGATGACCTTGAAAAGATTTCAGATATTCTGGATGTATGGTTTGACTCAGGTTCAACTTGGAACTCGGTACTCTCTTCAGGGAATTATGATGCAGGTGAATACCCGGCATCACTTTACATAGAAGGATCTGATCAGCACAGAGGCTGGTTCCAGTCTTCACTGTTACTCTCTTCTGCGGTCAATCAGGTCTCTCCATACAAAACGCTTATCACGCACGGGTTTACTGTGGATGACAAGGGTGAGAAGATGTCTAAGTCAAAGGGTAACGTGGTTGCTCCGGACAAAGTCGTCAAGCAGTATGGTTCTGAGATACTTAGGTTGTGGGTAGCACTTTCTGACTATCAGACAGACTTGAAGATATCTGACGGTATCTTGAAACAGACAGCTGAACAATACAGAAAGATTAGAAACACTTTCAGATTCTTGCTTGCCAATGTGGATGATCTTGAAACCTATGTTTCTAGTGATGCTTATGGTGAGTTGGACAGATGGATCCTTGCCAAAGCAGGGGAGATATTTGCTTCTGTAAAAGCAAGTTTTGACGAATATGATTTCCTCAGAGGATTTGCAACGCTCAATCACTTCATCACCAATGAGCTGTCGGGTATCTACATGGATATTACCAAAGACAGACTCTATTGTGAAGATAAAAATGACCCTGCAAGAAGAGCAACACAGTCTGCCATGGCGCACATCTCCAAAGCGATGTTGGGGCTTGTGGCTCCGGTATTGACCTATACAGTAGACGAGATATTGGAATATGCTCCGGCACTCTTCAAAGGTGAGATGGAAAATGTCTTTGATCTTGTGTATGTCCCTGTACCTGAAATAGAAAGTCCTTTTGATGATGCAGTACTCATTACAGCCAGAGAGAAGTTTTCAGAAGCGATCGACAGCTTGAAAAAAGAGAAAGTTATTAAAGCCACACTGGAACTTGAAATAGCAGGAGAGATGAGTATTTTGCCTATAGAAGATGCGAAAGACCTGGAAGACTGGTTTGTAGTTTCAGCAATGAAAGCAGATTCTCAGAGTGAGCAAGTGGCCTCTTTTGAAGTAGAGGGGAAAACCTTTACTGTGCACAAGGCATCTGCAGCAAAATGTCCAAGATGCTGGAGGTTTACTTCTACTTCAGAAGAGTCTGCCTGTGAACGTTGTGCCAAAGTAGTAGCATAATGTTCGATCTTTCTAAACCTATACCGATGGAAGTAATTATGGGTTCTGTTGCTTTGGTTGTGGTTTTGGTTGGTATTGCGTTAGCAATAGCGGCGTATTATAAAAAGAAATTAGAAATCAAATAAGGATAAATGCGTGATCACACTAAAAGAAGCATTGACAAAGTCTGCTGATGAGTTGGCAGCACTTAGAGAAGAACTTGAGGCAAAAGCAAAAGCATCAGACTTGAATGCTTATGTCGGATTTGAATCTTCCGGTGAGGGTGTGCCTATCCTCATTAAAGACAACATTCAAGTCAAAGAGTGGTCTGTGACTTCAGGTTCAAAGATCCTTCAGGGGTACATTGCACCGTACGAAGCTACAGCGATCAGGAATCTTAAATCTAAAGGCATGATGGCTTTTGGTAGAGCTAACATGGATGAATTTGCTATGGGTTCAACCACGGAAAGCTCTTTTTACGGAGCAACTAAAAATCCTCACGGTACAGACAGAGTACCTGGTGGATCATCAGGTGGATCAGCAGCGGCAGTTGCCGGCGGCATCGCCATTGCTGCACTTGGCTCAGATACCGGCGGATCCATTAGACAACCTGCAGCATACTGTGGTGTAGTAGGCATGAAGCCAACCTATGGAAGAGTGAGCCGTTTTGGTTTGGCTTCGTATGCTTCAAGTCTTGACCAAATTGGACCGATCACTCAAAATGTGGAAGATGCGGCTATTTT
>DQSX01000137.1 GCA_015663065.1 Sulfurovum sp. | reverse complement strand
ATCGATTACTTTAATCTTAAAATGCCTAATCAGCATATGAAAGACGATGAGATCAAAGATCTTATTGAGTACTTTAAATGGGTTGACGAAAACGCTAACCTCTTTTAATCATACGTCAAAAGGACCTGTTGTTTCAGCAGGTCCAAACAAGCGGTCACTTTTACCGCTTGCAAAGACACCTTATAAAATACAACTTCACCCCTACAATAATAATTCATATTTATAATTTTTATAAGCAAAAATTTTTTATTGATGTCTGTCAACGAATTAAAGTAGAAGATTAGATATAATATTTGGATTTATACTATACAAGGAGAAACAATGCATCCGAGTTTTACCAAAGCAAAGATATTTGCCGGATTGGCTTTAATTATTTTAACGATTGCTTTTACCTTTCCAATGGTGACCTATCATGGCACAATGAATAAGATCGATGAGGGCAAAGGCAGTGAAGTATCACCCATTGCTGTAAAAGTATGGAACTTCTATAATCAGGGACGATACAAGTCTGTGACAACACCAAAAGAGGCACATAATGATCTTGAAAAAATGATCAGCTCTTCCTCTGAGATTGGTGTCGCTTCTCTTCCTATCTGGGCAGTATCCCTTGAAGCACCGAACTATCCAAAAGAGGCATTTCCTGAAGGCATTCCTGTATTTTTCCACTTTGACGGATACAGTGGTGAAGTCCATGAGATGAATACGATCAACCACTACGTAGGAATGGATCCTATGTGGGTAGGGGGACATTTTGAGCGTGCTATAGGGCCGTATGCATTGCTTCTCTTATCTGCTATCATGATACTTTTTATTGCGTATAATTCAAAACTCTTAAATCTGATGATGCTGATCCCGGCATCACTGCCACTTCTATTCATTATGGATTACTCTTACTGGCTCTACTGGTTTGGACATAACCTGCATGACTGGGGTGCCTTCAAAATTAAACCTTTTATGCCAACAGTCTTTGGAGATGGTAAGATCGCACAATTTATTACGCACTCCTATCCGACTATCGGGTTCTATATGCTTGTAGCGATCTCTCTTTTGAGTCTGCTTGCTTTCTTTGCAAAACAAAAAGCAATGAGAGAGACGGAAATGAATACGGAAGCTAAGGCTTAAGGATCAGTTGATGCGGTTTTTACTCCTCTCTTTTTTAACATGTTTCACTTACCTTCAGGGGTCAGTGCTGCAGGATGCCATAGATGCTGCACCAAGCGGTTCTATATTGAAACTGCCTGCGGGTGTCTATAAGGGGAGTATTGTCATTGATAAACCGCTGACCATTGTCGGTAAAGAAGAGGGTGTGGTCATAGATGGAGAAGGCAAAGGGACTGTCATTACGGCAAAAGGTTCTTTCATCACTTTGAAAAACCTGAAGATCGTTGCTTCGGGCGAGAGACATGACACACTGGATGCAGCGATTAAAATGATGGAAGGTGCACAGTGTGAGATCTCTGACTGTGTGATAGAAGACTGTCTTTTTGGTATTGATCTTCAGATGGTCAAAAACTCCATCATCTCAAATAACTTCATTACATCCAAAGATATTGATCTGGGACTGCGTGGTGACGGGTTAAGACTCTGGTACAGCAACGATAATATTGTGAAAAAGAATACTTTGTACAAATCAAGAGATATGGTGGTGTGGTACTCACACGGTAATCAGATCATCGACAACAGCGGTGAATACTGCCGCTACTCACTGCACTTTATGTATGCAGGAAAAAACCTTGTCAAGAACAACCACTACCAGTTCAACTCTGTGGGTATCTTTTTTATGTATTCCAAAGATACTACCGCAGTAGGCAATGTGGTAAAGAGTTCTTTGGGTGCGACCGGTATGGGCATAGGACTTAAAGATGTTTCCAACTTTGTACTAAGGAACAATACGGTGCTTTACAATGCTCAGGGAATCTACATAGACAGATCACCATTTGAACCCGATACCCACAACTGGATAGAAGGCAACCAGGTCATTTACAACTCAGAAGCTTTGCATTTTCACTCCATGAGTGAAAATAACATTATCAAGGACAATGTCATTATGGGGAATATTGAAGATATTGTCAATGACAGCAGAGGCTCTAAGACCAATGACAATGAGATCGTGGGAAACTACTGGGACAAATATGAAGGTTTCGACTCCAACGGTGACAATGTGGGAGATACACCGCATAAGGTGTATCAGTATGCTGATCAGCTCTGGGTCTATAACAAAGATGTAAAGTTCTTTTATGCTTCTCCTGTGATCTCACTGTTGAATTTTTTGGCAAAACTTGCACCATTTACCAAACCTCTTTTTCTCCTGGAAGACAAAGAGCCTAAAGTAAAAATTGAAAAAAAGTATATGAAAGGATAGATTATGGCAAATATTGAAACTGACAGAAGAGAATTCATAAAATACTCCACCCTGGGTATTTTAGGTGCTGTCTTTGCAGGCGGATTTGTTTTTTCTCCTATGGCAGTAAAAGCAGAGAACAGACTGCGTCCTCCCGGTGCAGTGAACGAAAGAGAGTTCCTTGCACTTTGTATCAAATGCGGACAGTGTCTTCAGGTATGTCCTTACCACTCCATTAAACTGGCGGACATCGGTCATGGGCATGGTATAGGTACACCCTATATTGATGCCAATGAGCGGGGATGTTATGCCTGTAATGCAGTACCCTGTGTACTTGCCTGTCCAAGCGGTGCTTTGGATCACGGTACAGAAAAAGCAGAAGATATTAAAATGGGTATCGCTGTACTGGCGTTCCCGGATACCTGTCTGGGTATTACAAAAACCCCTGTTCCCAAAGGCTACAACGACAAAATGCATGCCTTTCTTGAGAGTACAACCAATGTGACAGAACTCGAAGAGAAAGTACTGGCCAAGTTCGATACCTATGAAGGCAAAGCCTGTACACTCTGTGCAGATATCTGCCCTGTACCAAACCCTATGTCTGCCATCTCCATGGTGAGAGATGTAGGGGGTGGACAGAGACCTGAGATCTACGAGGGTTGTATAGGCTGTGGTGCCTGTCAGGAAGTCTGTCCGACCTCTGTACCTTCGATCGTTGTAAAACCAAGAGTCACATATGAACAATTTTATAAAAGTTAGGAAAATAGATGCAAAATAGACATAAAAAAATCTCAATATTGGCTTCCGGTCTGCTACTGTTGGTTTTGATCACAGGATGTGGTGAAGAGAAAGCAAAAGAGGTTTCAAAAGCCCAAAGTAAAGAAGTGCAGGCAGGCAAGATCGAAGTACTCAGCAATGAGAATGCCCGGGAGATCAAAGTAAAAACAAAAGATGTAGATAAAAACCAAAGTAAATCGTATTACTATGACTATAACATCAAAAGCGAATACGATCCCAAAGCAATGCCTGCAAATAAAGATGCTTCGGTACGGGTAAAACCAAGAACAGTGGTGGATGCTAATATCCATGTAAGAAGTCCTTATGAGAAGGTCCAGGTCTCAATGATGGTTCAAAAATTAAGTAAAACATTCAGAGTCAAATGTTCTGCCTGTCATGATGACTATGCCAACGGGATCATCGGACCTTCACTGCTTTCAAGAGATTCAGACTATATCTTCAATCAAATTGCAGATTTTAAAACGGGTAAAAAATCCAATCCTTTGATGGATGGTCTTATTAAACAGATGAGTGAAGAAGAGATCCGTACACTGGCTGATGAGATCTATGAATTTAATCAGGCTATTAGTAAAATGAGGGAGAAGAAATAATGTTAAATCTTAAAAATAGTATGGTGGCCGTTTTAATGCTCATCATTGTTGCCACGGCAGGATGGGTAGCCTCAAAAGGCGGTGCGTATAATGGTGGGCAACATGGTAAAGTGATCGCCGATATAGGTGACAGAGGGGCTGCACAAAGTACCCAGACCAAAGAGAAGGATGACAGACAAAAAGAGGATGATAAGCTTAAAGCACTGAGAGACAAAGCAGGAAATGCAGGTGCCTTTGAAGTGAGTCAAGCCTATAAGAGTAAATGTGCTTCCTGTCACGGTGTGAATGGTTCAGGTTTCCAAAACGGAAAACCAATGATGGGTCCAAAACTCATCGGTCAGTCTGCAGATGATATTTTCCAGCAGCTGGTAGACTTTAAAGCAGGCAGAAAAGAGAATATTGTCATGAAAGGTCTTTTGCTGCACCTTGATGAAAAAGCCTTAAGAGAATTTGCAGATGAGATCGGTGATTTCCCTGCAAGAGCGGCAGCTGCAAAAAAGTAATTGAAGCCAAAAGAGAGGAGACGTTATGGATAAGTATAGCAACAGAGAGACCATCAAGAACACATCGTTCTGGTCTACATTTATCAGCACAACAAGAGAGGGTAAAAAGTTTTTATCTTACCGTTCAAAGCGCTGGATATTGGTGATCGCTATTCATTTGCTATTCTTTTTGTCTTTTTTTATCGATATCCAAACACTTGAAGGGACCTTGAGCGGTTCACGTTTTCTTGGTTTCCACCTGATCGACCCTTTCACTACAGCAGAGATGTTCCTGGCAGAACACCATATGCATATCAATATGATCATCGGAACCTCTACGATCATCATCTTTTACCTTTTGGTGGGCGGACGTTCTTACTGTGCCTGGGTCTGTCCTTACGGCATACTCTCTGAAATTGGTGAGAAGTGGCACAATACACTGGTTTCCAAAAAGATCATCAAGAGTAGAAAGTTTGACCATCGTGTGCGTTATATTTTTTGGGCAATGTTCCTGATACTGGCATTTACTTCGGGCTATATGGTGTTTGAAACCTTTAATGTGGTAGGCATACTGAGCAGGGCAATAACCTACGGATGGTCACTGGCTCTGATCTGGGTTCTTTTGGTGCTTGCACTGGAAGTTTTCTTTTCAAGACGTGCCTGGTGTACCTATATCTGCCCCATCGGCACGACCTACGGCATAATAGGAAAAGCATCTGCCCTTAGAATAGAGTGGAATGACAACTGTGACAGCTGTATGGTCTGCCATGATGTCTGTTTTGAAAATCAGGTTTTAGAGATCACCAAAGCCAAATATAAAAAACAGATCGATGAAAAAGAGATCAAAACAGCTTACATTACAGGTGCAGACTGTACACTATGCGGAAGATGTATCGATGTGTGTCATGAAGATGCATTGAAATTTGATTTTAGATTAAAAAGTTTGGTATAAATGATCGCAATAAAAGATTTAAGCAAAAAATTTGAGAAAACACTCTCACTGGATGCAGTGACCCTGGATTTTCATAAAGGGGATGCCGTAGCACTGATGGGTGCCAATGGTGCAGGAAAAACAACACTTATACGTTCCATACTGGGATACTATCACCCAAGCAGCGGTTCACTCCTTGTCAACGGTCTGGACCCTATAAAAGAGCGCACAGAAGTTTTGAAATATATCTCTTTTGTGCCCCAGCTTCCCCCTCCTATAAAATTGAGTCTGCAAGAACTGCTCTATTATGTCTGTCAAAGTTCGGGCGTAGATGAAAAGCGTATCTACCACTATGCCAATGCCATGAAGCTTGATATTAAAGCCAATTTGGGAAAATCATTTTTTAAACTCTCGGGAGGAATGAAACAGAAACTCCTGATCGCGATCTCTTTGGCAAAAGAGTCTGAGATCGTTATCTACGATGAACCTACGGCCAACCTTGACCCTAAAGCTAGAGATGATTTCTATAGACTTTTACAGGAGAACCGAGGGGAGAAGTTATCTCTTTTTGTTACCCACCGTATAGAAGAGGTAGAGTCCATCGTCAATCGTCAGATCTATATGGATATGGGAAAGGTAGTGTCTGATGAGCGTTATTAAAACCTTTCTCTTTTCACTGCTTCTTGTAGCAGGTTTTTCAGGCTGTGAAAAGAAGCAGATCAGCACAGAGCTTCAAGAGGTGCATTGGGACAGAGACATGTGTGAACGATGTAAAATGGTCACTTCTGACAGATATCACAGCGTACAGGTGATCAACCCCAAAACAGGAAGATCCTATATGTTCGATGACATAGGCTGTGCCCTGCTCTGGTTCGATGAAGAAAAAATAGCCTGGAAAGAGCAGGCAAAAGTGTGGATCACCGATGCAAAAACAGGAGAGTGGATAGACGCAAGAGAGGCATTTTATGATGCCGGCAATGTCACGCCTATGGCTTACGGTTTTTCAGCCCATACAAAAAAAGAGGATATAAAAGAGAGTCAAAAAGTGATCTCCTATGATGCACTCTCTGTACAGGTACATAAGATCGAAGCACAAAACAACCAAAGGAGAGCCTATTGAAGAATTTACTTCTAATCTCATACCTTGATCTCAAAGAGTCTATTCGTGCCAACTGGTTCATCATATACTCTCTGGTCTTTGGAGGACTGATCGCACTTTTTTTCATTGCAGGGATCACAGAGTCGCAGGTCATGGGTTTTTCAGGACTCAGCCGACTGCTTTTGATGTATATTCAGGTAACCATCGTTATTCTGCCTATTTTTATTCTCATTACGACCGTACGTTCCATATCGGGTGACAGAGACAGCCACATTTTAGAATATATGCTCTCTTTTCCTATCTCGTTAAAGCAGTATTACTGGGGGAAGGTCTTTGGACGCTTCATCACCGTATTCCTGCCGGTATTCATGGCGATGATCTTTGCCATACTTTATGGTGTGATTAAAGGAGCAGAGGTGCCCTGGAGTATCTTTTTCCTCTACACAGGACTGCTTTTTGCCATGTCATCAGCATTTTTGGGTATTGCATTTTTTGTCTCCTCTATTGTGAAATCTTCAGAGATGGCACTGGGTATCTCCTTTTTTGTCTGGATCTTTCTTTTGGCATTTATAGACATTGCCCTGATCTCTTTAATGATGCAGGAGCGTATGAGCACAGGCCTGATCATCGGTATTGCACTGGTGAACCCTATGGAGGTGTTCAGAGTGGCTGCCATCTCACTTTTTGATCCGCAGCTTACTGTGATGGGACCCGTTGCATTTTACATACTCGATATGATGAGTCAGAAAATGTTTCTCTTTGTCTCTATAGTCTATCCGCTCTTGCTTGGATTGTTTTTTGCCTTTTTGGGCTTTAGAATTTTTACAAAAAAAGATTTGGTATAAAGGAGTGAAAATGCGATATTTACTGGTAGTTCTAGTGCTTTTTACAGCGATATTGTCTGCAGCACAAGAGGCAAAGCCGTTTAATGTTAAGAAGAGATACTTTTTGAACTATGATAAAAACACCACCTGTCTGGTGCGACACTTTAAAGTTTATAAAGAGCCGAAATGGATCGCCAAGATCAAAGTGAGAAATGGCAAGACCGTCTATTTCTCCTCTCCAAAATCGATGTTTGAATTTTACTATAGACCAGGAAAATGGTTTGATGTGGGTGTGAAAAGTGAGAGAGACTTTTCCCAGATCATAGTCACAGATTATGAAACTTTGAAACCTGTCAATGCGGAAACATCTTTTTTTGTCTATGGAAGCAGAGCCACTTCACCTGCAGGTGATGATCTGGTACCTTTTGCAACGAAAGAAGCGGCTGAGAAGTTTGCCAAAGCCTATAGCGGAAAAAGAATTTTAAAGTTTGATGAAGTGTCTGATGCGCTTATCAGACTTTTAAACGGAAGGATTTAAGATGCAAAAACCAACACCAATAGATGAAGAGATACAACTGGATCCTAAAAGATATATTGTTTCTGAGACGGATGAAAAAGGGAAGATCACCTTTTGTAATGATTATTTTATGGAAGTTGCTGGTTACACTAAAGAAGAATTGATCGGCAAACCACACAGCATTGTTCGTCATCCCGATATGCCAAAAGTAGTTTTTAAACTTTTATGGGAAACGATCTCTCAAGGTAAAAATATCAATGCAGTAATTAAGAACCTTGCAAAAGATGGTAGATATTACTGGATATTTACCGAGTTTGAAACCAGAAGAGATACAGATACAGGAAAGATCATTGGTTATCACGCAGCAAGAAAAAGCATTTCTAAACATGTGATCGAGATTATTGCTGATCTTTATGCTAAACTTTTAGAGATAGAAAAAAATGAGGGTATTGAAGCTTCAGAAAAATATCTTATATCATTTCTGAAAGAGAAGGGTGATGATATGGAGTTTGCTAATATTATGGAAGAAATTCACAGATTTTATTAGAAAATTAACTATTTAACAGTTAATTAACACTAATAGATTATCATAGATTATCAAAACTATAAGGAAATAATATGAAAAAATTGTTATTAATATTACTGGCACTAGGAACTATGGCTACATTTGCACAGGCAGAGATGAAGTGTGGTGCAGGGAAATGTGGTGCAGCGATGAAATCATCCCAAAAACCTAAGACAATGCCGAAAATGTTCCAAATGGTACCTGCGGGACAAGCAACTATACTCCAAGAGGGTAACGCTAAAATGTTCTGTCCTGAATGTGGAATGACTTTACCTATGTTCTATAAAACAAACCATGCAGCAACTGTAGATGGGAAAGTAAAACAGTATTGTTCTATCCATTGTATTGTTGAAGATATGCAAAAGGGGTCTAAACTTACAGATATTAAAGTGGTAGACGTAACAACGCTTAAGTTCATCCCTGTAGAAAAAGCTACGTATGTGGTAGGATCTGCCAAAAAAGGTACGATGACCATGGTAAGTAAATATGCTTTTGCCAACAAAGCTGACGCAGAAGCGTTTGCCAAAGCAAATGGCGGTAAAGTAGTTGATTACAGTGGTGCATATAAAGCAGCAGAGGATGATTTTGCCAAAGACAGTAAAATGGTTGCTAAAAAGCAAGCTATGATGACGAAAAAAGGTGAAATGATGTATGGTAAAATGTGTCAAAAGACAGACAATAAATTTGCCACCACAGCTGAAGCTAAAGCATTTATCGTTGAAAACAAACTTTGTAAAGATCTGAATCCTAAGCAGATGCAAGCAATAGGACTTTACTTAAAAAGTAGATAATATCTCAATTCTTCCCTCGTTACCACGTATAATCGTGGTAACATATATCACTTCAATAGGCTAAAATATATGACAAAAATATTATTACTATCACTATT
>DQSX01000088.1 GCA_015663065.1 Sulfurovum sp. | reverse complement strand
TGTACTTCTGTTGAACCTGTATCGTTTTCGCCTCTTGCGTATTTAGCAATAATCTCTGCTTTTTTCGCCTGATCTAAAGCCATAATGACCTCCTGATTGGTATTGTATTCTCAAAATGAGTTCGGAATAATATCATAATAACCTTAACTTGGGACTTATACTCTCTGCTATGATCATTAGGGGCATTTAATATAAATTAGAGTAAAATACTCCTAATTAAAACGAAGGTATACTTATGTTATTAACCCGTGCCAGCGAATATGCGCTTCTCTCTTTAGACAGTATTCGCAGATCAGACAGCCCTATAGGTGCAGAACAGCTTGCGAATGAGTTGTGTATTCCTAAAAGTTTTCTGGCAAAGATACTGCAAAGTCTTGCCAAACAGGGTATTTTAGAGTCACGTAAAGGTGCCCATGGCGGCTTCATTTTGGCCAGAGAGATCTCCGAGATCTCTATTAACAGTATTATCTTTGCAGCAGAAGGTAAATCGCCTGCTGTATTTGACTGTAGCTCTTACTCAGAGTCTTGTCCTAACGGCACCATAGGTACCTGCTCTATTTCACCATTCCTTATGAATTTCCAGTCACGTATTGACAATTTTCTCGATGGTCTGATGCTTAGCGATATTTTAGGATCATAATGCAGCACGTTTATCATTTATCACACATAGACCTCGACGGCTACGGATGTCAATATCTCTCTACGCTATGTTTTGAAAAGATCGATTGTTACAATGCCAACTATGGTCCTGAAGTGCCTGCCCGTTTGGGAGAGATCGTTAAAAAGATCGAACAGGATAAATTCATCAAGGGTGATACTTTTGAAGCACTTATTCTCATTACTGACCTCAACCTCACGACAAAAGAGGGAAACTGGATAGAAAAAGAAGCAGTACGTATCGGTGCTAAACTCCAACTGCTTGACCACCATGCCACAGGAGCAAAAGCAGCAGAAAGATTTGCATGGTACAAACTGGACACTTCACGTTGTGCCACACTTATCACCTATGACTGGCTGCAGACACATTATGCTTTTGACAAAGAAGACTCTCTTGCCGCTATCGTCAAAGCTATCAATGCCATAGACATTTGGGTTTCCGATGATGAACTGTTTGAATATGGAAAAGTCATGCTGGGTATGATCTCGGGTGCCAGAGAGATTGGACGCATCCTCTTCCCTGCCCAGGACAGAGCATTTAAACTCTCCATGATCAGCGAAGCAAAGCAGAGGGTCAATGAGAAAGATGCACCTATCAGACTTGATGATGACCTTCACCAGATCAAAAAAGCCTTTTTCAGACAGGAACACAACAACACCAAAGACAACCTTGTAGCAAGCTATGTCACTGACCTTCTGACTACAGACAGACAGCGTCTTAGTATTAGCTATAAAGAGTATAAGGGTATTTTGGGATACAATGTTGGCAATGCCTCCATCATTGGGAACGCCTGTATGGTTAAAAATGATGACTATGACTTCTACATGGATATTAACTTCCGAGGGCACTTCTCGCTGCGCTCCAATAACAAAATGGATGTTTCGCAAATGGCAGCCCACATTGGAAACGGCGGAGGACACCCCAATGCCTCTGGTGGAAAAGTAGAAGGGTATAAAGACTCTTTTGTCTATGCGGATGTACGAACATTTGTACAGAACTACATAAACGAGAAGTGCAAAGTTTAGATCTTTACTCTCGCCTCCAAAGCACGCGAGAGTGACATGATGTCTATATTTTCCAACTCCACACCCGTAGGTACACCCTGTGCTATTTTTGTAAAGTGTATCTCTAATCCTTTGAGTTTATCTTCAATGTAAAGGATCATCGTGTCGGTTGCGATGCTCGGAGGAAAAGCAAAGATGATTTCATCTACGCCGCCTACTGCATAAAAAAGATGTGCTTCATCCATATCTATTACTTCTGAGATCACATAATAGACCCCATTGAACTGTCCGCTCTCTTCTATAGTAAGAATATCTTTTGCAGACTGTACGATGCAGAGTTTGGAAGAGTCACGGTAGGGGTCCGAACAGATAGAGCAAAGTTCATCTTCACTCATATTGTGGCACTTGGAACATTTCTGGATGCTGTTGATCCCCGTCTCCAGAGCATGTGCCAGTTTCATGGCAGCGAAGCCATTTTCCATTACGGCATGGTAGGCAAGACGTATGGCGGTTTTTTTGCCAATGGACGGCAGGTTGCCAAAAGCTTCTACCAGGTTTTCAAAAGCTTCTATTTTATATTTTTTCATTATACCCTGGTATAATCAACTACTTTAGAGTATTCAACCACAGATTTTATGAAATCTACCACTTTGAGATGTTCAGGATGCACAGCATAGGCATCGAGATCTTCTCTGTTTTCAAAAGCAGTAATGATGCTCAGGTCCATAGCACGCTCTTCTGGAGAAAAATTAAATCCGACATCGATACTTTTAAGTGAAGGGACCGCTCCCATAAGGTTTTCAAGCATCTGTTTTGCCTGTATCATATTGGCTTTTTTATTCTCATCTTTAAACTGAAACAGTACAATATGTACGATCATCTCTCACCCCTAAATATACTTTTCGTGATTATAGCTAAATTATGATAGAATTCGCCAAATTATTACCCCTTTTAAGGAGAGAGTTATGACAGATATGTGTTATTATGAAGTACTTGAAGTCAGTAAAGATGCTTCAGGTGCCGAACTTAAAAAGTCTTACAGAAAACTGGCAATGAAGTATCATCCGGACAGAAATCCTGAGGATAAAGAGGCTGAAGAGAAATTTAAAGTGGTCAATGAAGCTTATCAGGTGCTCTCTGATGATGAGAAACGTTCCATCTATGACCGATACGGAAAAGAAGGTCTAAAGGGTCAGGGTGCAGGACACGGTGGCTTTGGCGGCGGCATGGATGACTTTATGGATATATTCAACTCCATGTTCGGTGGTTCAGGCGGCTTTGGCGGTGGATTTGGTCAAGCCAGACGAGACCCGAGCCAAAAGTATGCACTGGACTTTGAGATGGAACTGCAGCTTGAATTCCATGAAGCAGTATTCGGTTGTGAGAAGAAGGTAGACATTGTCTACAAAACGCCTTGCGACGACTGTGAAGGTACCGGTGCCAAAGATGCCAAAATGGATACTTGTGAGTATTGTGGTGGTCAGGGTCAGGTCCTTATGAGACAGGGACCGATGCAGTTTGCACAAACCTGTCCAAAGTGTCAGGGTGAAGGTAAAACCATAGCGGAAAAATGTACAAGCTGTGAAGGTAAAGGCTACCATAAAGAAGAAGATACCGTCACCATCAAAGTACCTGCCGGTGTAGACTCAGGAAACCGTTTGCGTGTACAGGGTTACGGAAATGAAGCCAAAAACGGACAACGCGGTGACCTCTACCTTACCTTCTATGTAGAAGAAGATGAAAACTTCATACGTAACGGAAACGATATCTACATTGAAGTACCTGTTTTCTTTACGCAGGCGATATTGGGAGAGACTATTTCCATCCCTGCACTTGAGGGTGAACTGGAACTCAACCTTAAACAAAGTACCAAAGACAAAGAGCAGTTTATATTTGACGGTGAAGGTGTGGCAGATGTCCATAGCGGAAGAAAAGGAAGACTGGTCGCACAGATCAGAATGATCCTGCCCAAAAAGATCAATGAAGAGCAAAAAGAGTTGCTTGAAAAGCTACAGGAAAGTTACGGTGTAGAGAGCCGACCGCATAAAAATACTTTTGATTCTGCTTTTGACAGAGTCAAAGGCTGGTTTAAATAGCCCCGGCCATCTCCAGTTAAAAAGGTACTTTTACTGTACCTTTTGCTGCACCATCACTTTCGACTCTGACAGTGCTAAAGAGCTATCATCTTCTCGTGCATCATAAGCGATGACATAGATCTCATCTCCCGACTGCAAATAATTATGTTCTCCAAAGTCTGCATAGGCAGTAGCCCCTATGGAGATGAGTGCCTGCTTCGGGTACCCGCAGGCTTTCAAATGTGCTGCAATGTTTTCAAGCGGTCCAAAATCTACCTGCGTATTCATTTTGTCTATCAGCCAGGCCTTTAGTTTCCCATAAAAATAAGAGTACCCGGGAAGTGGAGCATCCACCCCGTAAGGATGCAGCACACCTTCACGCTTTACAAAAGAGCAAAGGTGGTAATGGTCCATCACCCCGCCCTCCTCAAATTTGTCTATCTCTATCCATTTATCTCCGATACCTTTGGAGTTGGGACCCCAGGATTTTTTTTCAGAGATCTTTTTGGCACCCTCTTTTCTGATGGTACAGTCATTGAATGTAGTAAATTTTTGTGCCTGAAGGTCAAGGACTTGCTGTCTCTCATCATAAACAATGTTAAACAGTACAGCAATTTCAGGTTCTACCTGTGCATTGGCTTCATAGTCAGGAAGTTCAAGTTTGTCTGTACCTATGGAGTACAATCCCAAAAAAGAGTCTGATCCGGGAAGATAAAAAGGGAATATCCCCTTAGGTGCATCTACTTCAGCTGTGACTACATCTTTAAAATCCTCAAGCTCTCCCGCCTGCTCCAGATGATGTGCAAAATTTCCTGCAACACCCAATCCAATAACATTTTTAAGCTCCATGAAGTTCCTTTAGTCATTACTTGTAAAAGTATAACCTACAATCATTAATAAAAACGTAGGTTTGGTACCACCAAACGTCAAATCTCAATGTATATGAACGGAGATTTTAGATTTTTATAATAATTTAAATTTAAAAATAGTGAAAGGGAATATTGAGAAGGTGTTACCAACCGAAGTTGGTAACAAAAAAGTAAAATGAATTACGCGTTAGCTACAGCGTCTTTCAAAGTTTTACCCATTTTGAACTTTGGTGCAGTGTGTGCCGCTTTAGTATACGTTTTATCAGTTCCTGGAACCTTACCAGTTTTTTCAGCTACTTCTACAGTTGAAAATGTTCCGAAGCCTACTAGAGATACTGACTCTTTTTTAACAAGTGCCTCAGTTACTGAGTTAATAAATGCTTTTACTGCTCTCTCTGCTGCTGCTTTACTCTCAAACTCACCGTTTTTCTGTACCAATTCTACAAAATCTGCTTTTGTCATTCTTCTTCCTTTTTTTAAGATAAGAACATTATAGCATAAATTAATCTTAAAAAATCATAAAGAATACAAAGAAATGCCCCAAAATAGGGGATTTACAGAGATTTAGATGTTTTTTTAACAGTTTTTAATAAAAAACAGGGATTTTTTTGATTTTTGAAGTGTTTTAAGAAGGATGGTGCGCACGAGAAGATTTGAACTTCCACGCCCATAAGGCACTACCCCCTCAAGGTAGCGTGTCTACCGTTCCACCACGTGCGCACAATTATAGTTAAAGTACTATAGAAACTTTAAAAATGAGGGATAACAAAAAGTTGTGACGGGATTATACCCGCACAACCTTTTAACGTCTTTAAGATTAACCAATAAACGGGTTAGCGTAAAGAGCGATAAGCGCAATTACCAATGTATAGATAACCTGTGCTTCGATCATTGCAAGAGCAATAAACATTGTAGTCATTAGTTTACCACCAAGACC
>DQSX01000129.1 GCA_015663065.1 Sulfurovum sp. | reverse complement strand
GAGATACCTAAAAGCTTTGAAGAGATCTTTAATATGTTCAGTTCGGGGACTTTTCCCATTTATAAAGAGAAGTATATTATAGGATATTTTGGAAATAAAATGATGTATCTGGAAGCGTATGGATGGAAAGGATTGCCTGCTACAGCAGAAGTGTTCAAGCTTGAGAACCGGCTTGTTTGCTGATTTTATAAAGAGCGGTTTTCTAAAAGATAAAAATTCTTTTTTTAATTAAGAGTAATTTTATCTTATTTAAGATATACTTCTCTCATATCTTAGGTATCGACATAAACTTTTTTCATTCCTCCTCCTTTTAAAAGTTTTTGTTGTATCGACTACCCTCGTACACTCCTATTTATAGCCGTCGCTACCTAAGATTAATATGCTTTACTTTTTCAAAAGCAATTTTTCTATTTCATCTGCGACAACCGGTTTACAATAATAATACCCCTGCATATAATAATACCCGTATTCCATAAGAGATATTTTCTGCTTCTCCTCTTCAACTCCCTCGGCTACCACACTGATACCAAGACTCTCGGTAAGCGGGATGAACTGATCAGGCAAAAGCAGACCGAGCTTTGGATGTTCCCACCGGATCAGCGCTTCCAAACCGCTGATCTCTCCTGTGCGTGTATCAAATTGCGGCTGATAATAGAGTCTGAACTCTTTATTCTCCAATGCCTGCTGTAAATTCTCCTCCATAACAAGACGCTCGAAGGCAAGTGTAGTCATCTCTTTGGAGTAGAACCGGTAGCTGTTACGGCCTTCCTCTTTTGCCTGATACATTGCAGTATCGGCATACTTGACCAGTTCATTCGGGTCATCTGTATCCTGTGGACAGATACTGATTCCCATACTTCCTGCAAGACGGAGCGTATGCCCGTCAAGATCCATCGGCTGACTGAGTACCTTCTGTATCTTGTCCGCAAGAAAATAGATATCCCGCATTCTTTGGATATCTTCCATAATAATGGTAAATTCATCACCCCCGAGTCTTGTAAGCGTATCTTCATGCCGTAAACTGGCCTTAAGCCTTTGTGCAACAATCTTGAGTACTTTGTCACCGACCTGATGCCCCAATGAGTCATTGATGTTTTTAAAATGGTCCAAATCTATAAAGAAAAGCGCAAGTATAGTGTTATTTCGTTTGGTATGTTCGATACCGTGTGCAAGCCTGTCATTAAAGAGTGTACGGTTTGGAAGTCCCGTCAATGCATCATGGTGTGCCTGATAATAAAGCATATTTTTCTGTTCTATCAGTTTCTCCTGTGCTTTTTTCTTTTCCGAAATATCCCTTATGACCATATGCAGTACCTCTGAACCATTCAATGTGATCGGAGTAAGTATGATTTCCGAGAAAAAAGTATCACCATTTTTTTTAAGACTTTCCCACTCAAACTGATACCCCTGATGCTGTTTTGCCAGGGTGATCATCTCTTTCATTTTTTCAGATGATGGGATATTGTCTGACTGGAACATTGGAGAAAAATCTTTCAATGTATGGTTCACAAGTTCTTTTTTGGAGGCATAACCGAACATTTGAACCGCTTTCTCATTACACTCGAGCACTCTTTCCCCGCTTATGATCAATGTACCGTCAGCAGACTTCTCAAAGAGCGTTTCGAAGGTATCTTTTTGTTTCTGTATCACCGATGTTTTTGTCTTGATCTCATCTTTAAGGTGCTGTGTATAACGCTCCTCTTTCTTGCGCATACTCTGCAAAAGAAAATAGATCAAAACCAGAAAGAGTATATAGATCACGCATGTAGTGATCACTGTATTACGAAAATCCGCATACAGAACATCAAAAAATTCATGCCTTTTGACTGTAATATTCATTATCCCACGCAACTCTCCAAGCTTATAGTCATAGGCACTGTCATACCTTTTTCGTATACTGGGAATTGTCTCTGTCCGTTTGCCATGACATTTCAAACAGGACGCTTTGGTATACAGCGGTTTTACATAATGGTACTTGCCATCCACCTGAACAAATTGTTCTTTCATGTCCGGATCAGTTTTGAAAAGATCGATCATCTTCATTTCAAAAGCATTGGCTTTATTCTCCGGGTTTCTTGGTCTGTCTGAGACTGTCCTGATAACGATATCCCCTTTAACACTCTTGGAAAAGTGCTTACTGATCTCCCTGATCGTTTTTACAGGTAGAAGATGGAGCGTTTGATCTGTTATATTGATATCATGTTTAAGGAACACATCCTGATATGTCTGTCTGAATGCCTCAATGAAATTTGCCAGGGATCTGCTCTCATTTTGAAGTATAAGATGCTTTGTATGTAAGATATGCTGGTACTGCTCATAGGTTTTATACCCTATTGCAGCAAAAAGCAATAACGCAAAGATAGTGAAAAATTGCACTTTTCGCATTACTGCCCTCCTTCTTGTTTTCATTGTTAACAGGTTATTTATAATTGTATCATAATTTAAAAATCATCAGTATAATTTATTTTTTATTGAAAAACTATCTTTTCATAAAAAAACCTGCTATAATGCCGAACTTTTCTGCAAGAGTGTACTGAACACCTTTATTTGAGATAAAACTTATCTCCTCTATATTTCCACGAACAAAAGCGTGTGACAAGTTTGGTATCGGTTGCATAAAAGAGGGTTTTAGACCTCGGGTACCATATGAAACAAAACTT
>DQSX01000054.1 GCA_015663065.1 Sulfurovum sp. | reverse complement strand
TTATCCGGTGGTCGGCACTTGACAATATTGGTGATATAGACCTCTTCACGCTTGATGAGAAGTACATTCTCTATCATCTTTGTAAGAAGTTCTCCGGAACGTCCTGTAAAGGGTTTCCCCATGCTGTCCTCGGTCGCTCCGGGAGCTTCTCCTATAAACATGATATCTGCCTGCGGACTCCCCTCTCCAAAGACAACACTGTTGCGACTCTTGCTTAATTCGCAAAGATGACACTGCTGTGCCTGTACTTTGAGCTTTTCCAGTGTATCAGGCAGGGAAAGATCAGGTTCATCTTCTTTGTAAACAGTTGCAGAGGTGTATTTGTACCCTAACTGTCTGAGTTGGTAAAGCTGTTTGAGAAGAAGGGCATTTTTGAGGTTTTTCATAGAGACATTATATCTCTATGGGACTTAAGATGACCTCTGACAACTCTGTACTTCCACAATATCATAATGAGAGTTATCTTTAATTTACTTCTATATTTTGCTATAGTTATGGTATGAAGAAGCCATTGTTTTTATTTCTTGTATCGGTACTGTTGCTTGTTGCAGTAAAATCTGTCTATACAAAATAGTGTGAATCAAGAGCTCACACCTGTAAAAAAGAGGAAAAAGCAGACGGGAAAAAGCCTGTTCCAAAAGAGGGTATTGCCTGGCAGGACTTCATCTGTTCAAATATACTCTATCGTAAAATAAAGGAGCGATCGTGGCTGCATATATCAAATGGTTTAAAGAGCTTGGTATGAATGATATAGAGATCGTGGGTGGGAAAAATGCTTCTTTGGGAGAGATGTACCGTCATTTGACAGCGAAAGGAGTTCGGGTACCCAATGGCTTTGCTGTTACTGTTGAAGCCTATAACGATATACTTGAGTATAACGATGCATGGGAAAAACTGCATGAACAGCTTGATGATCTTGATCCTAATAACGTGATCCAGCTTCAGGAGCGCGGTGCAGCATGCCGGAAGATCATACAGGAGTGTGAGATACCTGAAAAGATTCAAGCAGAGATACTCGAAGGATATCGTGCTCTGAGAGAGGAGTATGGAGCGGGCCTTTCCCTTGCTGTACGCTCCTCTGCAACGGCAGAGGATTCTCCTGAGGCCTCTTTTGCCGGGCAGAATGAAACCTACCTGAATATTTCCTCGGATGAAGCACTGCTGGATGCCTACAAACGCTGTCTTGCTTCAAACTTCACCGACCGTTCCCTTCACTACAAATTCGATCACGGGTTTGATTATTTCAAAGTCCATCTATCTGTTGTTGTCATGAAAATGGTGCGCAGTGACATCGGGGCCAGTGGTGTGATGTTCAGTATCGATACGGAGACGGGCTTTGAAGATGTCGTCTTTATAAATGCTGCATACGGACTGGGAGAGAATGTTGTACAGGGTACGGTGGATCCTGACAGTTTTTATGTTCACAAACCGACCTTTAAAAAAGGATATCGGGCTGTTTTAAAGCGGAGACTGGGCGGCAAGGCACTTAAAATGGTCTTTGCCGACAGAGAGGGGGCCACGGAGGTTGCCGAAGCGTATACCATGAACATAGAAACGACCAGTGAGGAGAGAAAATGTTTCAGCATAAGTGATGAGGATATCATGATACTGGCAGAGTATGCCATTAAAGTGGAACATCACTACTCTCAAGAGGCTGGATACTGCAAACCGATGGATATGGAGTGGGCCAAAGATGGTCTGGATGGTCAGATATACATGGTGCAGGCACGTCCGGAAACGGTTGAGTCACAGAAGAGGGGAACAGTTCTGGAGATCTACCGGCTTAAAGAGAGAGGCAAAGTGCTGGTGACCGGACGTGCCGTGGGAACCAGAATAGGTGCCGGAAAAGTACGGTATATCTCAGACGCAAAGGCTCTGAAGGAGTTTAAAGCAGGAGAGGTACTCCTGGCAGAGACTACGACCCCTGACTGGGAGCCGATCATGAAGATCGCTTCGGCCATTATTACAAACAGAGGAGGGCGCACCTGCCATGCAGCGATAGTCAGTCGTGAACTTGGTATTCCTGCGGTAGTAGGTGCAGAGAATGCGACGGAAATACTTAAAGATGGACAGGAGGTGACCGTCAGCTGTGCAGAAGGAGAGAACGGTCAGGTCTATGAAGGAAAAGTTGATTTTGAGATCGTTCGGACAGATCTGAGCAAGCTGCCCAAAACCAGAACGGATATTATGATGAACCTCGGTAATCCGGATATTGCCTTTTCACTGGCTTCTCTGCCTGTGGACGGCATAGGACTGGCACGGATGGAATTCATCATTAATGAATATATCAAAGCACATCCGATGGCTCTCAAACATCCTGAAAAGGTAGATGAAGCGACAAGAAAAGAACTGCAGATACTTAGTGGACCGTTCGGTTCTATGGAGGAGTTTTTTATTAAAAGTCTTTCTGAGGGTGTAGCTGCAATAGCGGCTTCAGTCTATCCCAAACCCTGTGTGGTACGCATGAGCGATTTCAAGTCCAACGAATATGCCACACTGCTTGGCGGAAAATTCTTCGAGCCACATGAGGAGAACCCTATGATCGGTTTCAGGGGGGCATCACGCTATACCCACCCGGCGTATGAAGAGGGGTTCGCTCTTGAGTGTGCCGCGATGAAACGGGTACGTGAAGAGATGGGATTTGAGAATGTCATCCTGATGATCCCTTTCTGCCGCCGTGTCGAAGAGGGAAAACGTGTCGTAGAAACGATGGAGAAATTCGGTCTTAAAAAGGGAAAGAGAGGACTGAAGATCTATGTGATGTGTGAGATCCCCAATAATGTCATATCTATCGACAGTTTCAGTGAGATATTTGACGGCTTCAGTATCGGCAGTAACGACCTGACGCAACTGACCCTTGGAGTGGACCGTGACAGTGAGATCGTAGCATTTGACTATGAAGAACGCGATCCTGGTGTTTTAAAAATGATCAAAATGGCGGTTGAGGGTGCTAAAAGAAACAATCGACACAGCGGGATCTGCGGTCAGGCACCTTCAGACTATCCGGATGTGGCAGAGTACCTGGTCAAACTGGGGATCGACTCCATCAGTCTTAATCCCGACTCCGTACTCAGTACGCTGCCAAAGATCGTAGAGTTTGAAAAAAGTTTGACAGAGAATAGAAAAGGTATCTGATAAGGTTAATTTTATGAAGGAAGCATATTGCTTTTTAAATTAAAG
>DQSX01000201.1 GCA_015663065.1 Sulfurovum sp. | reverse complement strand
GGCTGGAGGATAGATTATTTCTTTGTCTCAGAAGATCTAAAAGAGAGGATCGTTGAAGCTGAGATACTGGATGATATCATGGGAAGTGACCATTGCCCGGTGAAACTGGTACTGGAAATATAGGTTTATCTGTAATACTTTGCCAAAAAAGCATTGAACTGATTGGCAAAGGCATGGGCATCTTTCTGTCCGAACGGTTTGGGACCGCCTGTCATTTCACCGCTTTCGCGTATGCTTTCCATTAAATTACGCATTGCAAGATACTGTTTGATGTTCTCTTTGCTGTAGAGTTTCCCTCTATGGTCAATGGCATGGGCATCTTTGCTGATGATACGGTCTGCCAGAGGAATATCGGCAGTAATAACAAGGTCTCCTCTCTGACAGAGCGCTACTATATGATGGTCAGCTTCATCGGCTCCATGGTCGACAGTGATATATTCAATATATACTGATCTCCCAATGTTGATCTTTTTATTGGCAATCACGATCGTAGAGAGGGAAAGACGTTCAATACTTCTCAGCAAAATCGGTTTAAGCAGGTTTGGGAAAGCGTCACCATCTATGAAGAGCGTCACAGTATCTCTTTTACACGTCCGACCTCTCCGGTATTCAAACGTACTTTGATACCATGCGGGTGGGCAGGAGAGCTGGTGAGGATCTTTTGTACTTTGCCGTAAGTGATGTACCCCGTGGGCTGATCTTCTTTTAAAACGACACCCACATTCAACCCGTAGCGGATATTGGTACGTTTTCTGCCATCTTTATCTGGATTCATAGTTCAATACTTTTTTGACTGTATCGATAGAGCAGAAGAAAAGTGCATCAAAAAGAGGACTGAGTCTGGTGGTTTTTGGGTCTATTACTTCAAAAGGCTGAAAAAAGAAGCCGGGGCCATCTTCCTGGCTGGTCGGCTTGACATGAAAGACAATGGGTCTGAGTGTTCGTACAAGGTTGAGTACTTTTTTATAGTTTGGTGCTTCTTCATCAGGAAGAAGATTCTGTTGTCTGCTCTCATGTACTCTGGCTTTGAGAAGCAGCTGTAGTTTGTCATTGAATATGACCTTGTTCCATTTGACTTCACCAAGCTCCATCGTAAAGGTACGGTTGGCTGTAGTTAAAGGATGCGGATTGGCTTCACGTACCGCTTCAAGTAGATGCAGAAAAAAGTTTTTTCCGCCAAATTTTTGTGCAGCATCCAGAAGTATCTCATGGTAGTGACGTTTCTCTTCATCACTTAAGTTGTTAAAATCACACATGGTTCTCTTTTTTGTTTGAATTGCCGTATTATATCTGAATTTATTGGTTTCCTCACTTTTTCAGTTCCACAGCATGGGATACAAAACGAGTTTGCGTAAGTGGTTTTGCTTCTGCATGTGAAACATTCTGTTATACTTTCACTATGTTATATGAAGCACGTATCAGACGGATCGATATGGTCCTTTGTAAAAAACAGCCCGATCTGCAGCTATTCTGTGATGATGTCCACAGTTCACAAAACCTCTCTGCCATTACACGAAGCTGTGACGGGGCGGGAGTATTGTATCTGTACTATGCGACCAAAGACAAGAAAGCTGTCAGGGTACACAAGAGTATCACACAGGGAGCACACCGATGGGTGGAGCGTGAACGTATTGATACAGAGAAGAAGTTTTCGTTCTTAAAACAAAAAAAGGATGAAGGGTATCAGATATTTGTAACCCATCTGGACGAGAATGCTGTTTCGTTTAGAGAGGTAGACTATACCAGGCCCACACTCATTATCGTGGGGAATGAGAAAGAGGGGGTAAGCCCACAGGTTGCTGCTATGGCAGACAGGAGCATAGTCATTCCCATGCAGGGAATGGTACAGAGTCTCAATGTATCCGTAGCAACGGCACTGGTGTTGTACGAAGCACAGCGGCAGAGGGAAGAAGCCGGGCTCTATGATACGCCGCAGCTTCTACTTGAACAGAGAGAAAGGCTAAAGGCCTCATGGCTCTATCGGGATACGATCGTACGCAGAAGCAAGGGAACGATAGTTCAACCCGGATGAAGCAATTTTATTGCATATTCCGGGTTCAATAAGCTATGTGTTGTCTCAAAAAGGGTATAGTGCTCCCACATTAGATGTGGGAAGAAGTGAAGTATGGAACTTGGCAGGAAAGCCCTTTATTGCTCTTTTCCGTTCCCGTAGTGTTCAAAGAGATAGTCTGTCACAATCTTGGCATCTTTGTCTGAGATGGGTGCTTTGAAATGGACGATCATCTTGTCTACTTTCCCTCTCCAGAATTTTCTGGATTGTTTTCCCTGGTTGATGATGTATCCAAATGAGTGACACATCAGACAGTTTGCCTGAACGGCATCAAAACCTTCTCCCATCTTGATAGGAAAGGCAACATAGGGAACCTCGACTTTCTCCTTGACCTGTGCCATTAACGGTATCATGGCTGTAAAAGTAGTTAAAATAATTTTCTTCATTCTGTTTCCTTATATGACTTCAACGGTAACTTTGTCAATACCGTTGAATTTGTATCCGCCGTGGTTCCATTTGACATCTTCGGCAAATGGCTGCTCTTGTCCGATCTTATTGACTGCTTTTGCCATTATGGTGAGTTTTCCGTATCCCATTGGTTTGAACGGATATCTGAAAGCTCTGTAAGCATAACGTCCCAGTTTCCCGCTATCGAGGATCGCTTTGTCCCAGGTTTTACCGCCATCAATGGAGATAAATACATCCTGGATACCGTGCCCGTCATCCCAAGCAACACCGCGTACGACCACATGTGACTTATGGTTAATGATAGAGTCTGGTGTAGGGTAGCCTATGACTGATTTGACATTCATTTTATTGATAGGCTTGGTTTTTGGGAATCTCTTTTGTGGTGTTTCACACTCACATTCATTATCAGGTACACGGTAGGCAACATCCATGAAGAATAGTTTTTTGTACTTGTCTGTTACTGTGATGTTGGAGAGCATTTTTACCCATGAGTCCGAGTATGAGCCGGGAATTACCAGTCTGAGCGGATAACCGTTCAGGTAAGGCAGGTCTTCTCCGTTCATCTCATAGGCAAGGATCACGTGGTCATCAAGTTCATCAAGACGCAGCTCACGGATAAACTCCGGTGTTTCATAGTATGCAGCTTTCTCGCTACCGTTAAACCCGATCCATTCTGCACCTTTTTTCAGACCGGCTTTGTCAAGGATATCACTGAGACGTACCCCTTTCCATGTGGCACATCCCATTGCACCGTTACCCCATTGTATCCCTCCTGCTGTCGGAGTGAATGCGGAACGGCTGTTACCGCCACACTGCAGTACGGCTGTTACCTCTACCTGTTCATACTGTGTTTTAAGTTCATTCAGGGAGATCTTTAGCTCATGTTCAACAAGACCGTTTACATTGACTGTGAACTTCTCAGGATCGATATGTGTCGGGATATCCGGCATGTGCCAACGAACGAAGAATTGATCATTGGGGGTTAATGCAGAGGTAAAAACATCTCTTGGTGTCTCCAGCAGCGGTGGTCTGTCCGAGAAAGTGATCAGTGGACGTTTTTCGGGGAAAGCGAACTTTGATATCTCTCTGTTGTCTATAGGTTGGTGTGTTAGCCCTGCCTCAAGTGTTGAAGTGCCTAAAGCTGCTGCACCGGCGGTTACTGCAGCTTTCTTGAAAAAATCTCTTCTTTCCATATGTTACCTTTTGTTAGGGTATATTTTTTTATGTGAAGCGATTATCGTGAGACACAGCTTAAGCAAGCCTGAAAAAAGAGAAAAATTATCTTATTTAATGTAGTTTTTCTAAAAGTGAGTTAATAAGTGATATTGAATTCTTTTTAATATCACTTAAGTTTATCTGATAGATAAGTGTTTTAG
>DQSX01000146.1 GCA_015663065.1 Sulfurovum sp. | reverse complement strand
TTGGATTTCTCTATTTTAGAGGTTTCGGTGTAGCGCAGGATTCAAAAAAAGCGTTTGAGAACTACCTTGATGCTGCTACAAGAGAAGTACCTGTAGCACAGTTTGAAGTGGCGTTAATGCTTGAAAATGGTGAAGGCTGTGTGCAGAACTTCTCAGAAGCAGCCTTCTGGTATGAAGAAGCAGCAAAACGCGGCAATATAGAAGCATTTAACAACCTTGCCGCCATGTTCAAAGAAGGCAGAGGGGTTGAGCAGGATTATAAAAAAGCCTATATTCTTTTCAAGAAAGCAGCATTAGCGAACAATGCCTCTGCACAGTTCAACCTCGGTGCACTCTATGATATGGGGTTAGGCTGTGAAGAGAATAAAGAGAAAGCCATTGAGTGGTGCAGAAAAGCTGCATTCCAGGGACACCAAAAAGCAAAAGATATCATGAAACGAATGCAAAATGACGGGCAGATAGTCTTTTAATCTATTCAGAGGAATCTAGTGTATGACAATACTTTTCACTGAATATTTTTAGCTCTATGGCTTGAGAGAAAAGGTACCCCTGATAGACAATGTTTTCATCCAGTGCGATGAGCAGCTCTTTTTGCTTCTCCTCTTCGATCCCTTCCACCACAATACGATACTTAAAGAGTTTTGCAATATTGATAATGGTTTTAACCAAATCCATATCTTCAGGTCTTGTATTGATATCTTTTATAAATGCCATATCGATCTTTAATGTATCAAAAGAGAGTTTCTTTAAGTAAGAGAGTGAAGAGTATCCAATACCAAAGTCATCAATAGCACACTTCACCCCCTCTTCTCGCAATGCAGTAATAACATCTTGCGTATCTTCAAAGTTATCGATAATAGAGCGTTCTGTTATCTCTATAAGAATATCCGATCTGCCCAGGTCATATTTTGCAAGAGTCTCCACAAACTCATCTACAAAGTTGTTAAGCAACAACTGTTTCGCATTTATATTAATAGAAATATAGTCCAATCTCCAAAGTTGTTTCTCTTTTAGATCAGCGATATATTGACATATTTCATCTATTAACCACCATGTCATAGCTGCAATCTGTCCTGTCTCTATTGCGATGGGTATAAATTCAACAGGAGACAAAAAGCCTAAAGTAGGATGATCCCAGCGCAAAAGTGCTTCTGCTGCGACCAGTGAATCATCTGAGATCTTGACCAGTGGCTGAAGATAAACCTTTAGCTCTTTTTTATCTGTTGCATATACCAGGTCATGTTGCAGTGTAAATATTTTTTTTCTTTCTCTATCTAGTGTTGTATCATAATAAGAGATATGCTCCGAGGTATTCTTTTTGGCCTGATACATCGCTATATCTGCATATCGTATGAGTTCATCTATGTTATTGCTATTGGGTTCGATGACAACGATGCCCAGACTGGTATTGATAGATAAGTTCATATCATCTATAGGGAATGGATCAACAAACGTTTTCTGAATACGCTCTATGCAGTCATTTGATTCTTTTTCAACCGCTTCTGCTGAACTTGCAACAAAAGGTGAAACAATAATAAACTCATCTCCCCCAAATCTGCTGACCAGGCAGGTATCTTTTACAAAGATCTTCAAACGGTTGGCTATAGAGATAAGCAGTTTATCTCCTGCTTTGTGTCCCAGTGAGTCATTGATATGTTTGAATTTATTGAGGTCCAGATAGACAAGGAGTGAATACATATAACTATGCTTCTCTTCTTGCATGAAGCTATTGACATACTCCTTTAGCCCCCTTCTGTTCAAAAGTGATGTCAAAGGATCATGTGATGCCAAATAGGCAATCTCATTGAGTGCCTGATGCTCTTTGGTTTTATCTTCAATAAGACAAATACCGCCAATAATATCATCATGGTTGTTATGTGCAGGAAAACACTGAGCTTCTACCCAGAGTTCAAACCCTTTCATAGAAGTATAGGGTCCCGAATAGCTTGACGCATGATGAAGGGCTTTTTTCAATGTCGAAAATGGGCGCTGATCAGGAAGATTTTTTAAATTATTTCCGATAATATCTTTTCTATCTAAACCAAACAGCTCCAAAAAAGCCTGATTACACTCTGTGACATTCATCTCCATATCATAAGAGAAGATCCCAATGGGAGCCTGTTCAAAAAAGTAATCCAGGGCTTCCTCTTTTTTAAGAAGTTTCAACTGCTCTTGATGCATCTCCTCTTTTCTTTTTTCCAATTCACTATTTTCTTTGTACGTATTTGAAATAATAATGATCTGTGTGATAAAATAAATAGTAACAAGAAAAAACATGGCCATATGCATACTCCCATCAATCAGAAGTAAAGATACAATAAGCGGTATAAGAATAATAGAGATATAGCCGATCACAATACGAATATCAGGGAAGAGAGAAGACATGGAACCTGCTGTTAAACCCACAAGTACGGTAACAACAAAGAACTGCCTGACTTCATCGAGATAAAAAAGACCAAAGCTTCCGATGAGTGAAAAAAGAGTTGCGGTACTAAATGCGCCCAATACAAATATTTTATACCAGGTAAGCAGATTGAATTTGTCAGGTTTTGTCTCTTTTAAATGTGCAAGATAGATTCTTAAAAGTGAAAGCACGATCATAATGGACATCCATAGCACAACCATTCCTTCGAGTACAGGATAAAGTGTATAGGTCATGATCAGAGAAAAAACAATTACAGCAGATAGACTTTTTTGGGACAAAGCATAGAGTCTTGATACCATTTCTTCATCTATGTGTTTATAATGAAATAGCTTTAATAATTTATCTAAATAATACATGAGTAATTATACATAACTAAACTTTTATTCCAAAATTTAAAGTTCATCCGCTGTTTTAACAATATCCAGCCCAAAACGTTCTCTGAGTTTTTGTATCTCAACACTCAGATCTCTCTGTTCTATATCTTCCTCAATATCCAGAAGAGAAAGCGTTTTATGCTGCTGTGCAGTAAAGTTGGAAACATTGACAGAGAGTTTAATGGCAGCGTTGGAAGGCTGTGCCATGGTTTCATACATTTCGCTGAGTATCTGTTTAAAAAGTGTCTCAGAAAAGATCCGGTTCACTGTTTCAGATTTTTTAACTTTGATGCCATACTCATAATTGATCTTCAGATAATAGGTGGTAGGATTCACTTCGATCGCCATGACCATATAGACAATATGCCTCGCCATGATCATGATGCGTCTTTTGACCTCTTTGCTGTCATTTATGGCATCGAAAGTGCGGGAAATACCGATAGACTTACGGTCTCCCCTGCTTTCAATACCTTCATTGTCTGTTCCCGTGACTCTATGGTAAAGTTGAATGCCGGGCTTTTTCCAGGAGTAAAAAAGTGACTTGTGGGTTTTCACCTCTCCCAGCGTAGAGATATAATACTTCCCTAGCCTCTCCTGAAATCCTTTGCCAATACCGGGAAATGCTTTGATGGGTATGTTTTCTATATAAGCATCAATATCTTTCACTTCAAACACCCCATAGGGTTTGGCAGACTCTGTGGCAAGTTTTGCTATCCACTTTGCTTTGGAAATACCTATGGAGACTGGTATATCAAACTTTTCAAGTACTTTTTTCTGTAACTCTTTGGCAAAGGCATAGAGATCTTCATCTTTTACCCATCCGCTGACATCAGCAAAAAACTCATCAATACTGTATTGTTCAACCTTGGGGATCTGTGCCTGCATAAAAGTATGGATCTGATGTGAAAGTTTATGGTAAAGCGTGTAGTGAGAAGGTACTACTACCATATGTGGACAGAGTTGCAGTGCCTGAGCGATGGGCATCGCTGTTTTTACCCCAAATGCTCTTGCTTCGTAAGATGCTGTGGTGATGATACCCCGTATTTTTTTTCTGCCATCTATGTCGTCTACAAAGACCGATTCAAAACTTTTCTTTTTGTCAGAGTAGAACACAGGTGTTACAAAAGCACCGCTGTTGTTATTCATAAGCCGTATGTTGGTACGTTTTTTGTTAAATATTTCAAGATTGCTTCGGCTTCCTACCGCCATAGGAATGTGTTTCAAAGAGGCATCCACACTGCGCTCGGCAGAGGCAAAAAAACTGTCTATATCAATATGAAGGAACATAACACTTCTTTTTTATTTTACTATATAGTAAATTCAGAAAAGAGTGAAAAAGTATGTCATATTGTCATTATTGTTGTATACCTTTTTTATAATGATGGATCTCTTTTTTTCCGTTTTCATCCCAGGATATAGCTTCGCCCTCTATTTCTCCATGTAGATAGTTTGCTTTTTCTTTTGGTTTTCCGTCACGGTACCAACGTAGCATCTGACCTTCAAACAGATTGTTTTTTGCATGCCCTTCACCGGCCTTCTGTCCATTGTCATACCAATAGATCATAGTTCCTTCTTGTCTGCCATTTACATAATATTTCTGCCATTTTTGCTTCCCATTCTTATACCATTTGTTTATTTTTCCTGTAAATTTGCCATGGACATAATGTCCCTCTTTCAAAACATTCCCATCACTGTTCCAAAGCATGTACAGCCCATCTTTTTTACCCTCTTTATAGTGAATATCACTCTTTTTTTTGCCATTCTCATGCCAGGTACTGATCAACCCCTCCTTTAATCCCTTCAGGTAGACTCCGTCACTTTCTATTTGTCCATTGTCATAAAAAAGTTTTATATGCCCATTGGCTTTTTTATCATTCACATAATAATATTCAGAGATCACATGACCATTTTTGTCCCATACGAT
>DQSX01000168.1 GCA_015663065.1 Sulfurovum sp. | reverse complement strand
TGAAATGGTTGCCAAAGGATTGGCAATACCCTGCCCTGCAATGTCCGGAGCAGAACCGTGGATCGGTTCAAACAATCCTACACCTTTACCTGTACTGGCAGAGGGCAGAAGCCCGATAGAACCAGAAAGCATAGAAGCTGCATCTGAAAGAATATCTCCGAAGATATTTCCTGTCAAGATCACATCAAACTGCTTAGGATCACGAATGAGCTGCATCGCTGCATTGTCCACATACATATGAGAAAGTTCAACTTCAGGATACTCTTTTGCTACCTCTTCAACGATCTCTCTCCAGAACTGAGATACTTCCAGTACATTGGCTTTATCTACAGAACAGATGCGTTTTTCACGTTTCATAGCAATGTCAAATGCAACCACAGCAATACGCTTGACCTCTTCTCGTGTGTAGACCATCGTATTAAATGCTTTCTCTTCACGCAACTCTCTTGGCTGACCAAAGTAGATACCGCCTGTCAATTCGCGTACCACCATAATATCCACACCTTGGATCACTTCAGCTTTCAGGCTTGATGCGTTGACCAGTTCATCATACACCATTGCCGGTCTGAGATTTGCGAAAGTACCCATCTCTTTACGCAGTCCAAGCAATCCTGTTTCTGGACGTAAATGTCTCTCTAATGTATCCCACTTTGGTCCGCCTATGGCACCAAAAAGTACTGCATCACATTTTTTTACACCCTGAATGGTCTCTTCGGGTAAAGGTACACCTGTTTCATCGATGGCTGCTCCGCCAAGCAACATATCTTCATACTTGAGGTTAAATCCCTGTGCTACAGAAACTGCATCAAGTACTTTGATAGCTTCATCAATTATTTCCGGACCGATCCCGTCACCTTTGATCACACCAATTTTATATCTGCTACTCATACTATTTCGCCTCTTCTATCTGTTTTTTATTTGCTATTTCTTTTTTTGCGAATTCAATCAACCCGCCTGTGTCTACCAACTCCTGCATAAATTCAGGAATAGGTGTAAACTTATAGGTTTTAGCCTGAGATACATTGATCACTTCTCCAGCAGCCATATCGACTCTTACCGTGTCACCTTCATTGATCTCTGCTGACTCTTCCAGTTCAAAGATAGGCAAACCCATGTTGAATGCATTTCTGTAAAAAATACGTGCAAATGTAGGTGCAATGATCGCTGAAACACCTGCTGCTTTAAGCGCGATGGGTGCATGTTCACGACTTGAGCCGCAACCAAAATTCTCACCGGCAACAATAATGTCACCTTCTGACATTTTAGAGACAAACGCCGGGTCTGCATCTTCCATCACATATTTAGCCAATTCGGCCGGCTCAGAAGTATTGAGGTATCTTGCTGCGATGATCAGATCTGTATCGATATTGTCACCAAATTTCCAAACTTTTCCTTGCAAGTTTCATCCTTATTCAGCGCATTACTTTCCATTACTTTCATAGTAAATTGCCTTAATATTTTCGCGATTATAGCTGAAAAAATAAAAATGTACAAATTTTTCACCAAAATTGAAGAATTTTTCGGTATAATCCACCTTAATTTCAACTTACAAGAATTTACCCAAAAAATCAAGGATTTCAATGGCAGCAAAAGACAGTATGAAAAACGTAGAAGCGTTATTTAAGGCCAAAAAAAAGGGTGATGTAGTTACGCTTGAAAATATAGCAAAAGAGTTTAACAAACAACCTACTGCCGCACAGGCAAAGAAAATACACAAATTTGCCACCGATGCAAAAGTTGAGGTAATCTCTGCTTCAGAATTTGCAAAATTCCTTACAGTAAAAGAAGCCAAAAGAAGAGAAGAAGCAAGAAAGAAGCGTGCAGACGGCTCAGAAGAAGATGAATTTGATCTTCATAAAGAAAAAGAACTTCTGGAGTGGAGCCGTTCTGACTCACCTGTAAGAATGTACCTGCGTGAAATGGGGAAAATACCGCTGCTTACCAAAGAAGAAGAGGTGGATCTCTCTATGCGCATTGAAGAGGGTGAAGATATCATCATTGACGCAATCTGTTCTGTTCCCTACCTTATAGGGTATATTTTAAATTACAAAGAGCCTTTGCTTAACCGTGAAAGACGTGTAAAAGAGCTGTTTAAATCTTTCGAAGATGAAAAAGCTGAAGCAGCAGATGAAAAAGAGTCAAATCAAGAGGCTGAAGTCAGCACAACAAAAGAAGCACCTAAAGACAACAAAAGAGTCAAACAGGTCATAGACAGTTTCAAAAAACTTGAAAAAGCAAAAAAAGAGTGGATGAAATCACGTGATGAGCTTGAAACATTCATGCAAACAGAGACAGATCCTGTAAAGATCTTGCATGAGCGTTTAAAGATCGCGTTTAAAAAAGAGCAGCTTAAAGCAGCACTTCTTGACCTTGGACCAACATCAAAACTCATCAACGAACTGGTAAAAGCAATGGAAACTGCACTGACTTCAGATGACAGTTTTGACAAAGAGCTGAAAAGACTGGAGTACAAACTGCCACTCTTTAATGATATGCTCAAAGCAAACCACCAGAAGATCCTTGACAACATCATCAAAATGGACAAAGATGACATCATTGATGCCGTGCCAGAGACTACCATGGTAAGTACCTATGTTGAGATCAAAAAACTTTTTGAAACCAGAGAAGCAAGTAAAGGCGGTTTTGACCTTTCCGAAGAGAAGCTTAGAGATATCCTCAATCAGATCCGTCAGGGTAAGGCAAAATCTGAAGTAGCAAAAACCCGTATGGCAAAGTCTAACCTCAGACTGGTTGTATCGATCGCAAAACGTTATACGAACCGTGGACTTCCCTTCCTTGACCTTATCCAGGAAGGAAACATCGGACTAATGAAAGCGGTCGATAAATTTGAATATGAAAAAGGATACAAATTCTCAACCTACGCAACATGGTGGATCCGTCAGGCGATCTCAAGAGCCATTGCAGATCAGGCAAGAACGATCCGTATTCCTATCCACATGATCGAAACGATCAACCGTATTAACAAGATCATCAGAAAACACCTTCAGGAAACAGGAAAAGAACCGGATCTCGATACTATCGCTGAAGAAGTTGGTCTTTCAGTGGACAAAGTCAAAAATGTCATTAAGATCACCAAAGAGCCAGTATCTCTTGAAACACCGGTTGGAGATGAAGATGACGGTAGATTTGGTGACTTCATTGAAGACAAAACAACACTTTCGCCTACTGATGTGGTACTTAAAGATGACCTGAACAACCAGATAGACGAAGTACTTGACCAACTCAACGAAAGAGAAAAAGCTGTCATCCGTATGCGTTTTGGATTGCTTGAAGATGAAAGTGACAGAACACTAGAAGAGATCGGCAAAGAACTCTCAGTCACCCGTGAGAGAGTCAGACAGATAGAGTCATCTGCTATCAAGAAACTTAAACACCCTAAAGTGGGTAGAAAACTTAAAAATTATATAGAAGAGTAATTCTTTACATACATCATTTATTATAATATAGTGATGTATAAAATATGAAGAGGTCATCATGCATAGAACGCAAATATATTTTGAAGAAAACCTACTCAATGAAATTAAAGCACAAGCAAAACAGTTGAATATCTCTATGTCAGCTTACATACGGAAAACACTCAAAAAAGACTTGCAAGATAAAAAAAACAAATCTGGTACCTCAGATTTTAGCGAGTTTGCAGGTATGTGGGAAGGTAGAGATATCACGCAAGAATCCATACGAAAAGATGCCTGGAAGTGATACTTTTAGACAGCAATATCCTCATAGAAATACTAAAGGGCAATGAAAAAACTATTCAAAAAATTGAAAGTTTACATACAGCACTGGAAAAAGAGTTAACACTTTTTACTTATAATACAAAAGATTTTAAATATATTAATCATATTACACTATTATAAAGAATTCCTATGCAAAAAACACCTCAATTCTTCACCCTTATTATTGGCACAGAAATCCTTAACCGAAGACGGACAGATAAACACTTTGACTTTGTAACTCAGACATTGGCTAAAAAAGGTCACAAGCTTACAGGCTCCTTCATCATTGAAGATGACCCTGCACTCATTGTACAGACCATTAAGTTCATTGCTTCTCAACCGAACCCTGTACTCTTCTCTTTTGGCGGTATTGGTTCAACACCGGACGACCACACAAGAAAATGTGCCGCCATTGCACTCAGAGACGGGAAAACACCCATACATAAAGAGGCCAAAGAAATTATAGAAAAACAGTTGGGAGAGAGAGCCTACCCTCACCCTGTTAAAATGGCTGAACTCCCCAAAGGGGCAAAACTTTTAGACAACCCTGTGAACAATATGCCTGCTTTTTCTCTGGATGAACGTTTTTACTTCATGCCGGGGTTTCCTGAAATGAGTCATCCTATGGTCAGAGAGATCTTAGAAAAACTCATACCCAATAAAAAAACGTATTATCGTCATACCCTTACTGCTTTATGCAAGGAGAATGAACTCATAGAAGTCATGGAAAAGATGCCTAAAGAGGTAGAATTCTCTTCACTGCCTAAACTCTATAATGACGGATGGAGAGTTTCCATCTCTGTGGCATCACATGATAAGAAGCTCTCTGAAGATACCTTTCAAATGTATATTGATACACTTAAAGAAAAAGAGATCTACTACAGCCTTCAAGACGAAGCGTAAAGTCAGACAAAATATGACCTATCTATTATGACATACCTGGACACACTCAAACACCCTGTCATCAGACGGCTTTCGCTTATACAGTTCATCTCCTATTTTGGTACATGGTTCTCCCAAGTAGCCATCTTCTCCATGATCGTCGCTTTTGGCGCAGATGAGATCACCATTGCCTTGACTGCTGCCATGGCGATGCTGCCTGCGGTCATACTTGCACCCATCATTGGACTGATCATTGACCGTATAGAGTTTAAAAAATTGATGTCTGTCCTTTTACTTGTTGAAATTTCCATGACCCTAGGATTTATATTTGTCAACTCTCTGGAGTATGTTTGGGTACTGATGATACTCATTTTCATCCGTTCTTCTGCCGCATCCATGCTCTTTTCTGCAGAAATGGCCCTCTTTCCAAAACTGGTCTCCGGAGAGATGCTTAAAAACACCAATGAGATCCACTCTGTCATCTGGTCTTTGTGTTATGCACTGGGTATGGCAGTGGGTGGCATTGTCACCTATTATGTAGGTTTTGATATGGCATTTACCATAGATGCCTTGCTTTATTCCGTAGCTGTACTTCTGCTCATCGGTCTTAAACTCTCTATTGAAAAGATCACCCATACCGAGTCAAATCTTAAAATGTTAAAAAGTGGGTTCAATTATCTGAAGTCACAAAAAAAGATCTTACATCTCATTTTACTGCATGCTGCCATTGGACTTACCTCTTTTGATGCACTCATCACCCTGCTTGCCGACTTTCAGTACAAAGAGTTCATCGCTGTACCTCTTGCCATTGGCTGGATGAATGCCACAAGAGCTCTGGGTTTGATGATAGGACCATTCTTCATTTCAAAAATTGTTTCAAAACAAAACCTGCACTGGTTTTTTATATTGCAGGGGATGGCCATTATACTCTGGTCACTGCTTGAATACAATTTTTATTTGGCTCTGTTCGGACTTTTCATTACCGGATTTTTCATCACCACGCTTTGGTCTTACACCTATCTTCTCATACAGGAAGAGATCGATACTAAATTTATGGGAAGAGTTATCTCTTATAATGACATGTTTTTCATGCTCTCCAATGTTGCCACAGCACTTTTCATAGGCTATGCTTCCAAATGGGGTCTTTCACTCGCAAGCATTACTTTTACTTTAGGGCTTGGGTTCTTTGGATTTGCATACTATTATCTGTGGTTTAAAAAGCACTATCTCCATGAAATCTGAGTCTAGAGAAGTCTGTTATACCTGCTACAGACCTGCCACTTCCTGTATGTGCAAGTACATCACTCCTATTGAGACAAAAACAAGGTTCGTCATTTTGATGCATCCAAAAGAGTTTAGAAAAACAAAAAATGGTACCGGTCATTTTACCAATCTCTCCTTGAAACATTGTGAAATACATGTAGGGGTAGATTTCTCATCTCATGACAAGATAAATCAGATCATCAATGAGAATTCAAACAACTGTTTTGTGCTCTACCCGCATAAAAACAGTATTGACCTCAATGAAAATCCCATAAGCAAAGTAGATAAAAACACCGTACTCTTTCTTATAGACGCCACCTGGCCCTGCTCAAGAGCCATCCTCACCGCAAGCCCAAACATTGATGCTTTGCAAAAAGTCAGCTTTACCCATACAGAAATGTCAGGCTTCGCCTTTAAACAACAGCCCAAAGAGTATTGTTTGAGTACTATGGAGTCTACCCTCTATGTGTTGAAACTTCTCAATAAGCATAAAGAGGAACAGTTAGACAACAAAAAACTGGATAATTTTCTATTGCCTTTTAGGAAAATGGTTGAATACCAACTCTCTTGTCATTAGCTCCAAATTATATTTTCTAATTTAATATCGCATTAACATCACATATTAATTTTTATATATTTTTTTATAAATTCTTCTCAATTAAATCAAGTACATCTTTAATCTCTTTACCTGAAAGCTTGCCGGACTTCTTATAGAGCAATGCTCCATTTTTGGAAAAGACTAAAACATTGGAATTATCATCTGCCAAACTCCATTTTTTCACCAAAACTTTCTTTTTATCTTTGACATACGTAGTGTCCGGGAACTCTTTTTGTTTGCTTTTTAGTTTAGACTCAATCAAGGCATTTGGCATCCATGTGGCAGCCAGGTTGATGATGGCTACAGAAGCATAGTTACTTCTGTTAAAATGTCTCTTTTTCAATGCAGCACTCAAGGCATTGTTAAGATCTTTTTTATCGGGGTCTACATAAAAAACAATATGCACTTTTCCTTTTAAAGAAGAAGAGCTCCATACCGAACCGTCGGTCTTTCCACCGTTTTCTCCACTAAGCGAAACTGCACCCGGCACTTTCCCTACTTCAATAGCCATACTGTTTACTACTAAAAATAACACAGCTAAAATGATCTTTTTCATTTTTTCTCCTTCTTTAATTTGTGGCCTAAAATCCCTGTTGCTGTTTTCTGTTATCCAAATACTTATCCACTCCTTCAGCAATACCTTTAGCAATTCTCTTTTGATAGTCTGAAGTAATGAGTCTTGCACGCTCTTTTGGGTTGGTCAGATACCCTACTTCAATAAGTATGGAAGGTCTACTCGCCCCTACCAGAATGTAAAATGGTCCAGGTTTTGCTCCACCATTTTTTACATCCGGATATTTATTTCTAAGATTTTTCATCATACCCTTCTGTACATCGATCGCCAGCTTATGTGAGTGTATGATCTTTGGCCCGTTCAATACAGCATCAATGATAACATCCTGACTCAACTTGTCTGTCCCTTTCAATACCGAGGCATTTTCTCTGGCTGCAATGCGTTGTGATCTTTCGTCTCTCGTCTTTTGTAAAAAATATGTCTCCACACCCTCTACTACATTATAACGACTCTTGTTAGCAATAGCATTCGCATGAATAGATATAAACACTTTTGCATCTTTATGATCAGCAATTCGTGTACGCTCTCCAAGTTTCAAAAATCTATCACTGTTTCGTGTAAATACAACTTTATAGCCCTTACTTTTTAACTCTTTGTAGAGTCTCTTTGTAATTTGAAGTACAATATCTTTCTCTTTTTTACCACCACTGTATGCACCGGAGTCATGTCCTCCATGCCCTGCATCTATAACCACAAGATCATTGGATCTGTCTGGCCCCATACACCCGATAAATAAAAATGATAATCCCAACAAAAATAAAACTTTTTTCATAACCTGCACTTAAATATCCTTTATATACAACAAAATTACTATTGAACTTTCTGATTAGAATTCTATCTCTTTTTTTCTGTTATTCAAATAATTTTCTATACCTTCTGCAATACCTTTTGCAATAAGTTCCTGATACGCAGCAGTGGAAAGTCTTTCGCGTTCACGAGGGTGGGAAATATACCCCACTTCCACTAAAATGGAAGGACGGCTGGCGCCTACCAGCACCCAAAAGGGAGCATGTCTCACGCCGCCGTCTCTTACCCCTTTGTATCGACTGCGCAGATTGGTCATGATACGTCTTTGCACATCGATGGCAAGTTTGTTGGACTGTACGATCTTTGGTCCGTTAAGTACAGAGTCTATGATCACTTTTTTACTTAAAGAGTTCCCTGCCCCTTTGAGTACCGACTTGTTTTCCCTGGCTGCAATACGCTGTGACTTGGCATCTCTTGTATTTTGCAAAAAGAAGGTTTCAACACCATGGATTTTGTTACGTTTTTTCTTAGGCACAGAGTTTGCGTGGATCGATACAAATACTTTGGCATTTTTCCTGTCAGCGATCTTGGTACGTTGCGGCAGCTTTAAAAAGCGGTCAGTATTACGTGTCATATAGACGGTATAACCGCGTTTATTCAACTGCCTCTTCAAACGTTTTGAAATTTGCAGTACAATATCTTTCTCTTTTTTGGAACCCCCGACCGCACCGGAATCATGACCACCGTGTCCGGCATCGATCACAATGCGATCCTGCTTGCTTCCCCCTCTTCTTACAGGAATAATATAAGACTCCTGAGGAACTTTTTTTATGATCTCTTTTTTAGCTTTTGGTGTTTTTTTCTTCTTTTTTACAACTCTTTTCTTGACAGGAACACGCTTCTTTTTTTTGTCACTTGATCTGCCTTTGCTTTTGTATTTGGGTAAAGGAATATGGTATGACATGTAAGAGAACATGGGTCTGTAGGCTTCACAGCTGAAAGGTTTATCTACTTCAAGAACAATTCTTACAACCGATTTTTTATATTGGGAAATACGTATGGATCGGCAATGGCTACTTTTAAGACCTCTGTCCAGCCGTTTGTTTGCCAAACGTGCATTGGGAATGTCAAATACTCTTCTGTGAGGATGTTTTAGAACACGTGTTTTAATATCTCGTTTTTTGTAGGCTTGGTCAAACTGTAACCTCAACTCTCCATTTTTAAGTGTTGCTTTTTTGAGTACAGCAATGGAGGAGAAAAGAGAAGTGCTCGTGAAGAGCAAAAGGAGAAGAAGTTTTCCAAGTTTCACTCTAGCTGTCTTCACCGTTCATGAGTTTGTGCATCAACGCTTTTACTGTGATGATCTCATTGAGTCTGTAACCGTTTGAGCCCGTAAAGAAGAGACCAGATTCGGTCTTTCCATCATAAGCATCTGAAAGTCTATCTGCAATACAGTAACCGACAACCTTTGCCTCTTCACCTCTGTTACACGGGGCAACACAGTTCGATATACATGCGATCTTCGGTGCAGTGTTCTCTTCTATCATCTCCTGGAGATGTGTTCTCACACCACGTGCCGGATACCCTACCGGTGACTTAAGAAGTTTGATAGTATCTTCTGTTGAGTCAAGGATCACCTGTTTAAAGTTCTCATGTGCATCACACTCAACCGTACCGATAAACCTAGTACCCATCTGTACCCCTGCGGCACCCAGTTCCATCATTTTTACAATATCATCATGATCCCAGATCCCACCCGCAGCAATGACTGGGATATCTCCCCAGTTCTTTGCTTCTTCTATGATCGGTGGCAAGATCACTTCAAGCTGGTTTTCAGGCAAAAAACACTCCTCGTACTTAAACCCTTGGTGTCCGCCACTCAATGGTCCTTCAACGATGACAGCATCAGGCAGTCTGTCATGTGTTTTTTTCCATCTTCTACATAAAATTCTCAAGGCTTTTGCTGTCGATACAATAGGTACCAGGGCAACATCAGGGTAGTCTTTTGCAGCTTCAGGCATAGTAAGCGGCAAACCTGCTCCTGTGATGATCATGTCAGCACCCGCTTCACAGGCATCTTTGAGGATTCTGTTGTAGTCACTGGAAGCATAGAGGACATTACAAGCCAATGGTTTGTCTCCACAAATTTTTCTGGCATTCTCAAAGATCACTTTAAGCACATCACCTGAATAGAAGTTATCTGCTTCTTTTGGCTGACCAAATCTTGAAACTTCTGCTGTGAGTTCACGATTTTGATACACACCGGTACCAACAGAAGAGATGACTCCCAAGCCACCTTCCAGACTTACATTTCCTGCTAACTGGTCCCAGGAGATACCCACACCCATACCACCCTGTATGATCGGTTTTTCTATTGTATATTTTCCAATTTTAAAAGATTTCAATTCCATTATCCTACCTTTACTTTTGCAAATCGTCTTTTTCCTACCTGCAGGATGTACTCTCCCACAGAGAGGTTGAGTTTGTCATCAGATATTTTTTTCTGATCAATACTCACTGCATTTTGTTTAATATCTCTTCTTGCCTGGGAAGTTGAAGGCTCCAAGCCTGCATCAACAAGCACTTTACAAATCCAGATCCCATCTTCAGCTTCTATCTCCGTCATATCGTCAGGAAGCTGGTTGGACTTAAAAACATTATTAAACTCTGCTTTTGCTAGTGTAGCCAACTCTTCATTATAAAATCTTGTAACCAGTTCAAACGCCAGGTTCTCTTTGGCTGCTTTAGGGTGTACTGTACGATTTTTCACATCTTCTTTCAATGTAGCGATCTCAGAAAGCGACTTTTCACTCAAAAGTTCATAATAACGCCACATCAGATCATCAGAGATAGAAAGTGTTTTCCCGTAAATATCTTTAGGTTCTTCAGTAATACCTATATAATTGTTCAGAGACTTACTCATCTTCTGTACACCATCCAATCCTTCGAGAATTGGCATCATCAAGACCGCCTGCTCTTTACCTGTCTCATAAGCACGCTGCAAGTGTCTTCCCATAAGCAGGTTGAACTTCTGGTCGGTTCCGCCTATCTCAATGTCTGATTTCAGTTCTACCGAGTCATAGCCTTGCAGCAAAGGGTAGATAAATTCGGAAATGGAAATACTCTGTCCGCTTTTATAACGTTTTTCAAAGTCATCACGCTCTAACATACGTGCTACATTGAAAGTCGTTGTCAAGGAAACCATACCCGCTGCTCCCAATTTTTCCAACCATTCAGAGTTAAAAACCACATCTGTCTTAGACTCATCCAGTATGTTGAAGACTTGGTCCTGATAGGTTTTGGCATTGGCTAAAATGGTGCTTCTGTCTAACACTTTTCTAGTTTCAGATTTACCGGTAGGATCACCAATTGTTGCAGTAAAATCACCAATAAGAAGCTGTACACGTCCTCCATGATTTTGAAAAGCCTTTAGTTTTTGTAAAAGTACGGTGTGCCCGACATGAAGGTCAGCACCTGTTGGGTCAAACCCTGCTTTTACCGTATAGGTTGTACCATCTTCGTAATATTTGGAAACCAGTTTTTCTATACGTTCCATATCGATGACTTCTGCTGTACCTCTGCTTATCTCTTCTAGCGCTTTACTTACCATTTTATTTCCTTCTCCATCTTTCTGAACTTGATTCAGAATCCACTGCAGCCAGTGAAACCTGAGATCCTGAATCAAGCTCAGGATGACGTTTATTATTTGTTATAGGCATCATCTAAAGAGATGATCTCTATGAGTTTAAATTTTTGTGAAATTCTCTCTGCAAGCAAAGCTTTGTTCGACTCAGCACTTTCTACTTCTATCTGGCAATACTCCGCAGAGTCAGAATTCCGTATGCCCAGTTCAATACTGACCACATTCAGATTTAAAGACGAGAGTTTTGCCAACAAGTCTGCAAGAACTCCTTTTTGGTTCTGCAAAGAGATGATCAATCGGTATTTGGAGAGTCTTGTACTGCTCCAGGATACATAGATCATCGGCTCTTCTGCCAGCATTTTCTCATAGGCTTTTTTACATAATTTATGGTGTATAATAGCTTTACTGTCCTTATAGAATGCAACGATCTGGTCACCCACTTTAGGATGACAGCAATAATCGAACTCTACACCGTCCAAAGGCTTGTTACTAAAGAATTTAAAATGATCCAACTCTTTAATATTAGGCTTCTTATATCCTCTTTTAAGCAGTTCCCAGAAACGCACTTCTTTTGCCCCGATATAGTCAGCTATCTTATGGATGACCGCTTTATAATAATCCAGCTGTAGAGGTAATTTATGAATTGATTCTATAAGTTCCAGTCTTAGTACCAAGTCTTTAATGGTTGCATTTTTCTGGTCAAAAAGTGTCCCCAGAATATTATAGGCACTTTGTGTATCTGACTCTTTTATGCGTGCACGACAAGAGGTTCTGATGCCGTCTTGCGCCTTTGATGTTTTCACTGCATCCATCCAGGAGCAATGCAAGTGTGCTTTATCGTCTTTGATGATCCTTACAATATCACCATTTTTCAATACGGTTAAAAGGGATGCTCTTCGTTTATTTACCAAGGCATCTATGGAATGTTTACCCACTTCAGAGTGGATAGCATAGGCAAAATCCAGTGCCGTCGAACCCTTTGGAAGTGTATAATAGTCTCCTTTGGGAGAAAATACCGTAATATCTTCAGAGAAAAGATCAGATTTTGCCAATTCATAAAACTCTTCAATCGATTCATTCTGATAATGCAGACTCTCCAGCCACTCCAGATTTACACCATCACCACCGCCTTTGTACTTCCAGTGTGCAGCAACACCGTACTCTGCAAGTCTGTGCATATCCAGTGTACGGATCTGTGCTTCTACAATACCTTCTTCGTTAAAAAGTGTTGTATGTATGGTTTTATATCCATTCTCTTTAGGTACTGCAATATAGTCTTTGAAACGTGATATAAGAGGGGTAAATCCAAGGTGCATAACGCCAAGTACTCTATAACACTCTATAGGTTCTTTCACAATGATACGCACAGCAAGAAGATCCAGTACTTCTTCAATACTTACACCTTTTCTATGCATCTTCATATAGATAGAATAGTAATGTTTTACCCTTCCGAATATTTCAAATTCATCCTCATCAAAACCATCTTGGACGATCTGTGTTTTAACTTTTTGAATAAATGCATTGAGTTTAAATTGTAAATTTTGGACATTCTTCTTAATATAGGTATCAATAGCTTTATAATCTTCGGGATAGATATATTGAAAACTCAGATCTTCCAAATGGTTTTTCATTCGTGATATACCAAGTCGGTGAGCAATAGGTGCATACACGACCAGAGTCTCTTCAGCGATACGTATCTGTTTTTCCGGAGATAATGCATCCAGTGTCAGCATATTGTGCAGTCGGTCACAAAGTTTGATGACCAGTACACGTATGTCTTTAATGGAAGCAATGAGCATTTTTCGAAAAGTCAATGCAGAGTTGATCAGTCTTTCATTGGAACTTGAAGCTGCCAACTCTTCATCACGTATCTCCACGATCTTGGTCAGTCCTTCAACCATATGTGTGACATCATCACCAAATTCACGTTCCAGATCTTCAAGATCAAAACTTGTATCCTCAACCACATCATGAAGAAGTGCAGCCTGGACCATGGTTTCATCATTTGAAAAAGATGCAGTAATTGCTGCTACTAAAATAGGGTGGATAATATAGGGTTCACCACTTTTACGTTTTTGACCATCATGTGCGGTCAATGCCAGTTCAAGTGCTTTTTGTGTTGCAGGAAGAAAAGAGGGGACTTCTTCCTGCAGAAGGGCTTTTGCCTCTTCTACTGTATGAATCTCTTTAAGTCTGTTGAGATCCAAAACGTTTTAGCCTTCTAGACTTACAGACATTTTACCTTCAGCGATCTCCTGTAGTGCGATATCTGCATATTTCATACCTGAAGTATCGAAATCAAGCAGTATTTCTGCTCCGTTTGCAATGGCCTCTGCTCTTTTACCTACGGCATTTGCCAAAAGGTATTTGTCAAAATTTACTTTTTCCAGTGCTATTGCTGTTAATTGTTCTGTTCTCATTTTATTCCTTAATCTCTTTATTTATTTTGTTATTTTACGATAGAACAAAGGCTCATATCGCCTTTTATGATCGCAAGCAGGTTGCCTTTTTCAAACATATTACACACCACAATAGGCAAACCGTTCTCTTTAGCCAGAGCAATAGAAGTATCATCCATTACTTTAATGTGATCACTCAGTGCCTGATCGTATGACAAAGTATCTAGCTTCACAGCATCATCAAATTTGTTTGGATCTTTGTCATATACACCGTCTACTTTCGTTGCTTTGATCAAAAGTTCCGCTTCGATCTCAGAGGCTCTAAGTGTTGCTGCTGTATCTGTTGTGAAGTAAGGGTTACCCGTACCTCCGGCAAACACGACCACACGCCCTTTTTCAAGGTGTCTTCTTGCACGACGTACAATAAAACTTTCACCGATCTCATGCATGTCAATAGCAGATTGAAGTCTCGCACCAAGACCTGCATGTTCCAACGCTTCCTGAATAGCCACACCATTGATGACCGTTGCCAGCATTCCCATGTAGTCACCAGAAGTTCTCTTAATAATACCATCAGCCGCAGCAGATACACCACGAATGATGTTACCCCCACCTACAACAACAGCTACTTCCACACCATTATCTACAAGCGCTTTGATCTCACCTGCAATAAAATTAAGGATCTGGGTATCTATTCCATATCCCTCATCACCAGCCAATGCTTCACCAGAAAATTTAACCAATACTCTTTTTATCACAAAATCACCTTTATATAATTTCGCGATTATATCCAAATGTGCTTTAGGAGGTGGTTAAAGCTCTTGTAAACCCTCTACACATAAAGGTAACGTTTGATCTTCTTCGTTGGTGTTTTCACAAACTCTTCACGCTGTTCCACAACCTTTTTAATACGCGAGAAAGAAGAGACGGAAGCATTTACTTCTGCTCGTATCTCTTCAAGTATCTCTGTCACTTTGTCACGCATTTTTTTCTCAGACTTCTGTCTTACACCATAGACTTCATCCAGCTTGTCATAGTCCAAATAGACACGTGCCGTCAATACCCCTTCATTGTCATAGACCAGGGAATCAGCCACAAGCGTATGGGCATTGATAGCAGCTTCTATCTGTTCAGGGTAAATGTTTTCACCCGATGGCCCCACAATGATATTTTTAGCACGACCCGACATAAAGAAGTAGCCGTCTTCATCGATATAACCGATGTCTTCGGTATTGAACCAGCCCTCTTCGTCCATCACCTCAGCTGTTTTTTCAGGATCTTTGTAATACCCCATCATCACATTGGGACCTTTGGCCCAAAGTGTTCCTATGCCCTCTTCATTTTTATCTCTAAGCTCCAGTTTGGTACCCGGTATCACCGGACCAATGGCTTTATATTTGGTAACTGTAGGGTTTGTTCCTGCCAAAAAAGGTGCCGTCTCTGTTAAACCGTAACCAATACAGTAAGGGAACTCAGCTTCACGCAGAAATTTTTCTACAATAGGAGAAACCCCTGCACCGCCAATGCCGAAAAACCTGATATTTCCTCCAAATGTCTCTACAAGTTTTTTCCCTGCGATCTTATTGAGCTTTTTACGTAAAAAAGGTATGGAGTAGAGTGTCTTTATAAAGATATTTTTCTGAAAATTAGGCAAGACTTTATTTTTATAGATCTTCTCTATGATCAAAGGTACGGTCAGCATGAAATCCGGCTTGACCGTTGCCATGGCCTTTATAAGTACTGTCGGTGTAGGTACTTTCTGAATGTAGTGAATGGATGCCCCGTTCAGTATGGGAATGATCATCCCTACCGTACACTCAAAGGTATGCGCCAGGGGAAGGACAGAAAGGAATTTGTCTTCAGGGTAAATATCCACCACTTTTTGTGCGGCAGTGGCATCAAAAGCCAGGTTTAAATGACTTAACATCACACCTTTTGATGAGCCCGTAGTACCCGAAGTATAAATAATGGCAGCCAAGTCTTCTTCTTTGATGACAAGTGGCTCTTCCACTTTTTTCTCTTTACCCATCTTCTCCATTGCTTTATTGAACTGCTCTTCCCCTTTTTTCAGTACTTTATCCATTTTAGAAGGTGTGGAAAGTTTATCGAGTACAAAAAGCCGATCCAGGATTACAAGCAGATTCATGGTAGGGGGCTGTGTTTCATCCAGCATTGTTTCAAAAAGTTTCTGTGAAATAAAAGCTGCTTTACACTCTGCATGTATGGCAATATGTATGGCTTCTGAGGTATGGAAGTCAGGCAGGATCGGTACGATCACAGCCCCCATAGTGGTTACAGCAAAATAAACCGCAGACCAGTTTGGCATATTTTCACTGTAGAGTGCCACTCTGTCTCCGGCTTTAATGCCATACTCTCTTAAGACTTCCTGTATCTCTTCAACCTTCTGACCCAACGCTGCATAGGTCATCACATCACCGTCAACAAACTGTACAGCAGGACGGTCAGCATAAGCGTTGATGCTGTTTTCAAAAAGAGCTTTTAAAGTTAATTCAGGAAGTTGGATAAACGCTTTGCTCATGAATAATACCTTTATTATAGTGCTTAGTGGTGAATATTATACTAAATCTTTATTAACTTCAATGGGTTGATATGTTTGGAATTTTTAGTCGCTTGGAACATCAGCTTACTCTTTACCTTCCCTACCACATACCCTCTTTTGATCTTACGGCCCGTTTTAATGTTTGGTGCGATCTTGGACAACCCTGCGTACACAGTATGCATTTTACCGCTGTGTGCGACTACGACCACTTTACCCAGCATGGAGCTTTTCCCGGCGAATACCACTTTACCGTTCAGTACATTTTGAACTTTTGCATCCGATCTCGGTGCCTTTAGGGTGATCGATTCATTAAAGATCTTTATTTTGTACACAGGATCCACATAGGTACCGAATTTTTTAATGATTCTCGCACCTGCAATAGGAGAGATAGTTTTACCGCCTCTGTATTTATATGTTTTTGGTTTTTGGTAAGAGGAGTTTACCGTCCGGATCCGTTCACTCTGTTTATACGCTTCCTTTTTGACCTTTTCAACTTCTTTGTCTGCTTTTTTTGAAGCCAGCCATGCTGCTTTTTTGGCTTCTTTGGTTTTAGCAAGTCTTACCGCCTCTTTGGCCTTTTTCGCTTTGGCACGTGCCAGATCTTTCTCTTTACGGATACGCTTCTTTCTCTCTTTTTCAAGACGTATGGCTTCTTTTCTGATGGCAGCCTGTTTTTTTGCCTTTTCTACTTCTTTGGTATGTAAAATATTGAGTTTCGCCAAAGTGGCATTCAGTGCATTCTGTTTGTCTACGATCTTTCCCAGTTTTACATTGTATCTCTCTTCATCATGTGCAAGTTTTTTAATAAGTTTCTGCTTCGCCTCTTTTTTCCGGGCATACTCTTCTCTTTTTTTAATGATCCTCTTGACTTTATTTAAAGTTTTATTTCGCAGGTATTGTTTGTCCTGTTTGCGCTTTTTAAGTGTACGGATCTCAGATTTCAGACTGGCTAGCATTTTCGTATTTTGTTTTTTATAGGCTTTGTAGACTTCCTGGGAAATAATAGACGCTCTGGTAGGTTCATGTGACTGCGTAATGGCATACACAATTGAGAACTGTTCAGTGAGCAAAGAGATAAATTGATTTCGTTTGCTCTCAAGTGTTTGGCTTGTCTTTTCAAAATCTGCCGTTGACTGCTTCAACTCTTTTTTAAGCGCTTCATACTCTTCTTGTTTTTTACTCTGGTCTTTACCCAATTCATCTATTTTTTTTTCAAGATAGGCAATATCTTTTTCAGCTTTTTTTATATCTTTTGCGATCTGCTCCAGTTTTCGACTTGTCTGTTTCTTCGCTTTTTTTGTAGAGGTCAGTACTTTTTCTGATTTTTTTATCTCTTTGGTCGTTGCACTTCCCTGAAGCAGCACAAGCGCAAGAAAACAGTACAGTATGAAGGATCTCACTCCTGAACTCCCTTGCTTGAGAATACCACCGAGTAAACAGCAATAACCACGATCAGCAGTGCAGAGCCAAACAAGATACCAATATCACTCAACCTGAAAAGCTCTTCCTGTTTTTGCATCATAATATCAATCCCACTGTGCGCCGCCCACTGGAATTTAATATAGAGAAAAAATGCAGAGGTGAGCAGTGTTGCGACAAAAGCATCCACAATAGCCACTTTGAAAAGTACACCAGATCTAAGCATCAACGGTGCACCAAATATCTCCATAACCTGCATACGCTCTTTATGTGCATACTTCCATATCTCCATCTGTTTGATGATAAGAAAAAGACTTACGATCCCCATAAAACTTATAAAAAGTTTTAATGTGAACTTTATGAACGAAAAAAGTTTATACGCTGAGCTGTAAGCATTTCCAAAAGTCTCTACTTTTTTAATGTTTTCATCATTTTCAAGATCGTTTTTGATCTTTTCAAGTCCTGAAGTATCTACATAACTATCCAAACTGACATTGTAAAAATACGGTAATGCAGCCAGTATCTCTTCCTGTGTACCTTTATTGACACCTTTTGCTATCTCTGCGACAATATTTTGACGTTTGATCTTTTCAAGGGTGCTGATATGAGGGTTTAGTTTTTTAAAATCAGAAAGTACAGCAGGTTTTTTGCTCACAACCAGCATGGAGTACCCCTCTTTTAAGCCTTTTTCATAAGAGTCGGTAGTTCTGTCAAATACAAGGTAAAACTCAATACCGAGCAAAATTGCCATAAGCGGCAAAATGAACATAATATGGTTTTTAATGAACTTCATATACACCCTTACTCTCTATAATAAAATGTCTGTACGGCAGTGAAAAGATCGTTGGTATTTTATGTGTGACGACAAGTACTGTAGTTTCAAGCTGCTGGCAGGCATTTTCCATAAGATCCCAGATCACGTTAGAGGAGTAGTCATCAAGGTTACCGGTTGGCTCATCTGCCAATATCACCACAGGGTTTTTCGCCAAAGCTCTGGCAACACCTACACGCTGCTGTTCTCCACCAGACAGTTCAAGCGGGAACTTCTCTCCGTGTTCAGAGAGTTTTACATGTTTGAGAAGCCTTTGCGCCTGGGTATTCTGCACATCTACAGAATAGCCTGCTATCATCAAAGGCAAAACAACACTTTTTGAAACTGTCCACTCATTGACCAGTTTATAGTCCTGAAAAATGATCCCCAAATGTGTTCTGAGTTCCTGCAGTTTACTCTGGCTTATGGAAGAGAGATCATGTCCGCCTACGATGAGATTGCCCTCTTTTGGACGCAAATGTCCGTAGAGTGCCTTGAGAAGAGTAGACTTGCCTGAACCACTCGGTCCGGTAATAAAAACGAATTCACCTTTTTTAATGTTGAAATTCGCATCTTTGATGATCTCTTTGCTGCCATTGTCATAAGAGAGGGTAAGGTGAGATGCACTGATCACATTAGACATTCGCTGTTCCTTCATTGGATAATAATTCCATAAGTTTTTGATGGGCTTCGTAATTTACTGCAGTCTTCACCGGCGGTAAGACAAAGTATCTGCAACTTTTATTAGAGATTAAAATATATTTGTGTTCAGGTCTGTCAAAACTTCCAAAAGCACACTTGACTAGCAATGTATCACTTCCGCTTTTATACAGGCGTTCAAAATGTACAAAATAACCGTCAAAAACCATAGGCTTTTTTGACAGTCTGTTCTCTAAACCTTTTGTATATTTTACTGCATTAAAATTAAAATCAATATGTAATTTTCGCTCTTTGGAATTTTCCTGACATTTTACGTAGACATCGTAAATATCTTTCTCCTGTCTTAACCAGCGTGCTTCATATTTACTGGTCACTTCCAGTGCTTCATTTTTACGGATCTCAACATGGGTTTTAGGCACGGCAGGACCAAAGAAGGTCTCCAGAGCATACCAGTAGTAGTTGTCACTGTCTGTACGCAACTCCAGTCTTCCGCCTTCACGCAGTACTCTCATTGATTCCTCTAAAAAAGAGGGACTTATGACACGTCTGTGCGGCTTTTTATCCCAGGGGACAGGAAAGTGTACAAAGATCTGTTCACAAACATTGGACGGCAGCATTTCAAGAAAAAGCCGTGCATCATAATTGACCACCCAGATATTTTCAAGCCCTTGCAGTTCTATCTGTTTAAGTACCTGTTGGGCGGACGGTGTGTGTATCTCCAAGCCGATAAAAAGTGTATCAGGATTCTGTTCAGCCTGATAGAGCAAATGTTTCCCGGACCCAAAACCCACCTCAACAGAGATCTTCTCTTTAGGGTAGCGCATCTCTTCAAAATCTTCTATTTTTTTAAAATGCTCTAAAGAGAGTGCTGCTTTGGTATTGGAGATGGCAATATTTGAAGAGAGTACCTCAAGACCCCACTCTTTTGAGACAATGTCCAGTGCCCCTTTTAAAAGATTGACCTTGAGCGGTCTTGTGACCTTGTCATACTTTATGAGTGTATCATTTGGGGTAGGTTTGATTTGAAGTAAAAACTCTTCTCCACCATACACAACCCCTACAATTTCATCATCCGTATTTAAAGAGGTAGCACGGAAGGTCAATATATCACTTTTAGCTAAAGTGAGGTCAATAGAAGAGGTATCGAAAGGTGTGACTTTTAAGTGCGGCATAACTGTCCCGGATGATGTAAATTACCTAACTATGACCTATTTGAGAAGGCAGCATCAAGAGCGGAAGGATCGATCTTTTCAGACAACGCTTCCGTATCGAAATATTTTGCCATATAACGTTTCATATCATCAAAAAGAGGGGCTGTAAATTCCATCTTTTTACCGTTGATCGGATGTGTTAAATATAATAAATATGCATGTAGGTTAACGCGTGATATTTTATCTCTTTTGCTCTTAAAACCATATAAATCATCCCCCAGAATATGCCGCCCCAAAGTGTTCAGATGCACACGTATCTGATGGGTTCTTCCCGTAAAGAGTTTTGCTGCTATAAGTTCTGTGCCGTGACCTGTCTCCAAAAGCTTTTTAAATGCTGTTTTGGCAGACTTTCCATGCTGTACTACACCCATTTTGAGTCTGTTGTTAGGGTTACGCCCAATAGGTTTGTCCACCACGACATCTTCTTTCAAAGGAGAGTCAATAAGCGCCAGATAATAACGTCCCATACTCTTGTCCTGCAACTGTTCAGAGAGGGCTTCATGGGTTTTGTTGTCTTTAGCCACCACCAAAGCACCGGTAGTCTCTTTGTCTATACGATGCACAATACCATGACGCTCTTCCCCAGAAATAGTTGAGAGTGAAATACCTTTCTTTACCAACCAATCCACCAAAGTAGCCTCTTTCACCGAAGGTGCAGGATGCACCACCAGTCCCGAAGGTTTATTGATCACCAGCAAATACTCATCTTCATAAAGTACTTCTACATCAAAATCGATCTCAACTGCTTCACGTTTCTCAGCCTCTTTAAAGGCGTAAGAAATCTCATCACCTTCTACTACTTTAAAGCTGGTCTTGGTGATCGTTTTATCGTTCACAGAGACCAGCTCGTCTTTAACAAGTTTTTCAATCTGATTTCGGCTTATATCAAGCTCTTGCGCAAGTACCTTGTCTATGCGGCCTGCTTTTACTGTTATGAATTTTTCACCCTTCACTTAAATGTCATCCCTGTCCCAACGTTCAGGATCTAAAAATGTATCATCGTGGATGTGCTTAAAGGAGGCTTTGAACATTTTGAAGATATCTTTGTTCTCTGCTTCAAGTCCTGCCAGCCAAGCTTTGGTTGATGCTCTTGCATGTGGCATTTTGACATCTTTTAACATGGCGGGGCAAGCTTCATTCCCAATGACTTGTAGGTTGTTGTCATCTGCAAAGCCACGCAGTTGTGACTCTCTTACCTGTATGAGCGGACGAATGAGATGAAAGCCTCTGCTTGTTTTATAGATGGGTGCCAGGGCTCTCATGCTGCCGTTGTAGAACATGTTCATAAAAAAGCTCTCTACAGTGTCATCGAAATGATGCCCCAGTGCTATCTTGTTAAATCCCTGTTCTTCTGCATATGAATAGAGCGCCCCTCTTCTCATGCGTGAGAAATAAGAACAAAAAGAGGAATTTTCACGTATGGTGTCCTGAGAGACTTCAAAAATGTTGCTGTCATATACCGTATGTTTAATACCATACGCTTCACAGTGTTTAGACAAGAAATCATACTGTTCACCGGGCATACCATATTGGACGGTACAGGCTTCAAATTCAAAACAAAAGGGTGCATGACGCTGAATGTGTTTCATGGCATGTACCAGGGCCAGTGAATCTTTTCCGCCACTGAGTCCAACCAGTATCTTGTCACCCTCTCCTATCAATTTGAACTCTGCATTGGTCTTTCCAATGACCTTTAGCAGTTTTTTACTCATAGGGATGTTTTTGCTCTGATCTCTTCTTCTATCTTCCACTTTTCCCTCTTTTGACTGTGTTGGGTAAAACCACCCTGCACGTTAGTTTATTTTTTCTACCATTGAGAGGATGAAGTCTGCTGATATTTTTGCAGAACTCTCCAGGAATTCATCAAAATTAAAAGAGGCATCCATATCTGCAGAGTCTGAAATGGCACGCAAGATAAAGAACGGAATCTCCAGTGAAGAACAGACGACGGCTACAGAAGCACCTTCCATTTCCAGGGCATGTGCTTTGAAAGTTTCACTGATCCACGCTTTTCTCTCAGGATTAGCCACAAACTGGTCACCTGTTGCAATGATGCCTTCTACAAGTGTTAAACCTTTATCTTTCGCTACCTCTTTGGCAACAGTACGCAATGCTGCATCCGTAGGGATGCACACTTCACCTTCAGGTACATAACCGTAAGGGTGTCCAAATGCAGTAATGTCCAGATCGTGCTGACACAGACCATCTGCAATGATAAGATCGCCAATGCTCAACTCCGAAGAGATCGCACCTGCCACACCGGAAAAAAGCAGTGTATCACAGTCAAATTTCTCTATGAGTGACGTAGCGGTAAGCGTTGCAAACACTTTTCCTATTTTAGAGTAGGCTACTACCAGATCTTGACCTTTGTAGGAACCTTCATAATAGGTATTGGCAGCGTATTGGGTCTCTTTGAGGTTCTCCAGCTTGGAGATGATCGGTTCTATCTCTTCGGGCATTGCACCCATGATCGCAATTTTACCCATCTTAACCTAACTTACTTACTTCTTCAATGGCCGTGGCAAGTGACGCCATGTCGGAGACTACAAAATGAGGTTTCTTAGTTGCTCTTCTGTTCAAGCCTTTGAGTACACCACCATGACCAAACTCGACATAACAGTCAACATCATCATCAAAATTGGCAATAGATTGTTTATACAATACAGGTGAGACCAGCTGCTTAGGTAAAAGGTCCAAAGCTTCTGCTTTTGTATTGTAGGTTTTTGCAGTCACATTCGATACTACAGGTGCAATGAATTCATCTTTTATCATCTCTTGTAGTTTCTCAGCCAAAGGTGCTGTTGCTGATGCAAGTAAAGGACAGTGAGATGCCACGGACATATTGAGAAGCATGGCTCTTTTTGCTTTGGCCTCTTTTAAAACAGGTGCCAACACTTCAAGGTCAGGCTTGATCCCCGCAATGACGATCTGCCCTGCTGCATTATAATTTACAGGCCATACTTTCAGTCCTGCATCTCTCTGTTTTTCACAGATCTCTTCAACCACTTCATCTTCAAGTCCCAAGGATACCATCATCCCTACATCCTGACCTGCACAGGCTTCCGCCATAAGCTTACCCCGAAGGTTTACCAGTGCAACCGCATCAATGGCATTCAAAGCACCTACAGAGACCAAAGCAGAAAATTCACCCAGTGAATGTCCCAAAGCATACACAGGCTTAATCGGCAGTTCATCTTCGAACAACTTGTGTGCTATCGCCGACACCAAAAGGATAGCCGCTTGTGTGAATTCTGTTTTTTCAAGATCATCATTTTCCGTAAATAACAGTGTTTCAAAATCTATCCCTGTTCTTTTGCTCGCATCAGATACCATCTGTTTTGCAAGCGCTGAATTGTTAAAAAAATCTTCTCCCATACCAACAGCTTGAGACCCCTGCCCCGGAAATAAAAATGCACATTTGACTGACATTGTTGTCCTTTAAAAAAATTTACAGTATTTTAGCATTTTTTAACTCCTATTCTCTAATAGAAGCTTCAAAAATGACAAAGATCCTGCATTTTCCCATGGTATTTTACATTAAAGAATTTTTCTTCATTCATGCAATATTCTCCAAGTCTATATTGATATATTGTACAGCATTAAATTTATAATTAAACGACCCGTGGTGTTTTCAAAGAAGATTTTGAAGTGTATGAAGAAGATCAGTTGATCAGTTGCAGCAGTTTTTCACCATCGATCAGAACAATATTTTTTTCTTCAATAAATTTATAACACTCTTTGGTAAAACGGTTACTTGTAACAATATAGGCAACATCTACATTATGTTCATGCATAAGTCCGTACATCTCTCTGATCACCTTTATGGTCACCAGAGCATCGTCATAGCGTTTACACTGTACGATCGCAGAGGTTCTTTTACCTAAAGAACGTTTCTGCATCCAAATATCCACCCCACCATCTGCACCTTTTTTTTCATTACCCTTTACTTTCCATCCTTTTTGTGCAAATAACGCCATACACAAAAGTTCAAAATCTTCCCAGGAGAGTTTTTTGAGTCTCTTCATGCTCCAGTTTCGTTTAAGTAGACTTTTGTCACCAAAAGCAGTAAAAAATTGTTTACTTTTCCATAGGAAATAGAAAAAAAAGAAGAGCAGTATGGCAAAAGCGTGTATTTCGTCAGTCGTATAGTTATGCATGGTGACAGTATAGACTAAAGTCTTGATAAGGCTTAAAAAAATGTCGAATTGTCATCTTTTTGCTCACTGTGACACTATTGTTGCTTCAAATATGCTTTAATCTCCTGCATTAAACTCTGTAGTTCAAGATGATATTTTGCAGCATAGACAGGCAAGTCATCTATCTTGTCATAGACAAAGAGCAAAGAGACCTGTTCTGCAATATTTGCCACCCTTTGCGCACCGATCATATTGGCCTGTTTTTCCAAATTGATACAAAACTCTTTGATCTGCCAAATGGCTTTTGACTGGCTGATACCTCGAAAATAGACATCTGAACGATCAAAAGTTTCTATGAAGTTTTGCAACTCCTCGGTATAGATCAAACCCATTTTTTGACAGTTACTCAGACCTAGAGCAGTGTCCAGTGTTGCAGCATTGTCATCTTCTTTCACTTCCACCTTGGCAACACTATTTTGCATCATACCCTTCACAAAACTTTTTTCTGAGAGAACAAAGGCTTCATCAATATATTTTTCCATAGAGATGCTTGATATTTTTTCCAGTGTTTTAATGGTTCTGTTTTCCTTAGCAATATCATATCTAAAATTAAAATAATCCAATAAGAAAAGTGATGATTTTTAAAAAAATCAGAAGTTTTTTGTGCGAAAAGCTGTATTAAGCAGGGAGGGGTAAGGTAAGAATAACGCCTCCTTCTGAGTGAAGGTGACGTTAGATATAACAAAGTCTTAGTGGCTACATCCGCAGGCACCGTCATCACAATGACCGCCGCCAACTTGACCTGTAGCAGCTTCATCAGCAGTCGCTTCTCTTGCAGAAATCACTGTTACTGAGAACATTAGGTCTTTACCGGCCAACGGGTGGTTAAAGTCTACGTTTACTTCTTTGTCATCAAAAGAAGTAACAGTAACCTGTACAGTCTCTCCGTTTTCGCCTTGACCATAAAGTGTCATACCTTCTTTAAGATCAACACCTTCGAACTGTTCAATCGGTAAAACCTGTTTTGCTTCAGGGTTTACTTCACCATAAGCATCTGCAGCCGCAACCATAATGTCACCGCTTTCACCCTCATTCATACCGACAAGTGCATTTTCAAGACCTGGGATGACCTGACCTTTCCCAATGATGAACTCTAGCGGTTCAGCACCCTTGTTAGAGTCTACAACCTCTGTTGTCCCTGCCTCTTTTACTTCGTATTCAATACCTACAACACAATTTTCATTTGTTACTGTCATGCTTATTCCTGTTATTTAGATTTCCGAATATTTTAGCCAAGCAAACTTTAGTAAGGCTTATATGGTATAATCTAGACAATTTAATTATTGAGGTACAAGAATACTATGCAAACCATTACATTTATAGGTAACGGCAATATGGGACTGAGCATCGCTCAGGGACTGAAAGAAAAATATAACATTGAAGTGGTTGGAAGAGAGATGTCCAAACTGGATGCTTTTGAAAAAGCTTTAGAGGTTAAGATAGACAAGTACCTTCTCAAAGATTTTGACATGTCAGAAAAAACCATCCTTCTCTGTGTGAAACCTGCCAATGTGGAAGAGGTCTCCAAGCTCCTGAAAGGTAAAGCAGAAGTGATCTTCTCCGTACTTGCCGGTACCCCAGTTGAAAAGCTAAAAAAACATTTTAAAACAAAAGCTGTGGTGAGAACCATGCCTAACCTGGCAGCCTCGGTCAAAGCTTCCATGACCACACTCACCGGAGATGTAAAATTTCGTAAAAAAGCGGAAGAGCTTTTAGGTGCAGTGGGGACAACGCTGTGGCTGAACACAGAAAAAGAGATAGACATTGCTACAGCACTGGCAGGTTCAGGACCTGCCTACCTGGCACTCATTGCAGAAGCATTGGCGGATGGTGCTGTAAAACAGGGGCTTAAAAGAGAAGATGCCATGGCTGCCATGAGAGGACTTTTTGCAGGTTTCGGAATACTTATACAGGAAGTGCATCCGGCACTTTTAAAAGATGGGGTCATGAGTCCCGGAGGCACCACTGCAGCAGGTTATGCTGCCCTTGAAGAGGGAAATGTCAGAGCATCCTGTATGGATGCCATTGAAGAAGCCTATGAGAGAGCCAAAACACTCTAAGCTTCTCTGTTTTAAAGTTTTTTCAACTTCTTTTTTGCAATAGCCGCAGATTTTTTATCGGGATAGTTCTCTACTATATTCTTATAGAAATTTTTTGCCTGACTCTTGTCTCCCGTTTTCTCCAAAGAGATCGCTGTGTGTAAAAGCAGCACATCCATATAGCTCGCCTGATCATAAAGCCCCGCAGACTTTTTAAAGTAAAAGATCGCATCTTCATACTTTTTTGTATAATAGGCTACCTCACCCAGATAATAGTTGGATGCAGCAGGTTTATAGCCTTTGGTATCGGTAATGGTAAAACGTTTTGCTGCTTCATCATAACGCTGTTTGACAAAAAGCCTGACACCTTCACTGTATATTTTGGCTGTCGGTTTTTTATCCAAAGTTTTATCGGATACCTCCTTCTTTGGCTCTTTTTTGGAAGAAGAAGGTACTTTGAGAGTAGTGATTTTTTTATCCTCTAATATTCTTTGCAACTCTTCTTTAGAGACATACGATGCGTTGATCTTGTCTATCATCAGACCCAGTTCTTTGATCAATACCGTATTGTCATATGTAGCAGGTTTTTGTACAGTCATACCCATTTCATTGCGCATTTGCATCTCTGCGATCGTTGCATTCAGCCCTTCTATCAGTGAAGTCAACCCTGCAAGCCTCTCTTCAAGTTCAGCAACCCTTCCCTTTAAAGAAGTGATCGTTTTTCTATTCTGAATGATCACCTGTTTGGCAGGAATAGATTTTGGTTGTTCAGCATAGCTGTCTCTGCCAGGCTCATCATAACGCGGGG
>DQSX01000210.1 GCA_015663065.1 Sulfurovum sp. | reverse complement strand
TTGCCACTCTCTTCTACTTTTTTAATGATCTTGTCATCAATGTCGGTGAAGTTTTTCCCCATCGTTACTTTGTAGTTCAAAGCTTTGAGTGTGCGGGAAAGCAGGTCGAAGGCGAGAGATGAACGGGCGTGTCCGAGGTGTGCATCGTCATATACGGTAGGTCCACAAACGTAGATGCTTACTTCGCCTTTTTTGATGGGTTCAAAAAGGAGTTTTGTTTTTTGTACGCTGTCGTAGATGTGCATGAGTTTCCTTGCGTTATAGTAATGTGATTATAGCAGGAGAATTAGAAATTAGAAATTAGAAATTAGAAATTTATGTAGGTTTTTTTGGTTTTGCTATTGTCATGTTTTATATCATGAGGGTAGGAACCCTAGACTTGTCTAGGTAAAATATTGGATGATCAAACAGACGTTTGACCGTGAACAAGTTGCACGGTTCCAGGATGTCGCAATGATTTTATCTTATAATTGTAAGTACCCATTGGTTTATAAAATAAATAAGAACAATAAAGATCGGCATAATGATCATAAAATAAAGCGAATACTTTGTCTTCACAATAGCTATAAATTTATCAAACCCCACTTCTTTCACGGTAAAAATAAACAATACCCAACCACCAATACTTCCCGCAAGAGCAAGACCGGATGCACCCATTGGGTGCATGAGTATGAGTGATGCGGTCACAGAAGTGATGAGAGAATAGACAGCGATCTTTGCAGCTTTTTTGTGCCTGTGTGATGCATACAAAAACAGAGAAAAGAGTTTTGCCAGACCAAAGGGCAGCAGTCCTATCATGTACATACGTAGTACGGAGACGGTTTCAAGCGTCTCAACAGAAGTAAATTTACCCCTCTCAAAAAGCAGCCAAACTATGGGCTCAGCCATCAACATGCCGCCTATCATGGAGGCACCCAGTAAAAAGGAGAGTAGCCAGAAAGCCTGTTTAAGGTTCTCATAGGCTTTCTCTTCCTGATGGTTTTTCAGGGCTTTGGAGACAGCAGGGAAGAGAACCGTCGCTGTGGCAATGGCAATGATGGCAAGAGGAAGTTGGAAAATCCGGTTGGCATAAAAGAGAAATGAGACGGAACCTGTCATGAGAAATGTAGCCAGCATCGTGTCAATAAAAGCAGAGATCTGCGGGGTGGAGTTCCCCAGGATACCAGGGAGAAATAGAGAGTTAAAATGTCTTTTTTCCTCTTCCACATCTTTTACTTTTCTGTATTTCCATCCCCCTGAGAAAAGCCTGTCCAGTTTGAAGTGATGCAGGGTAATTATATGTGCCAACACCTGCAAAGTACCACCCATGAGTACAGCAAAACTGAGTGCATAGGCAACGGTTTGAGGATCCTCTTTCATATAGAGCCAAAGGGCACCTATCATAGAGATGTTAAGCAGTGCTGTAGCCATGGCTGTGGTAGCAAAATGGTTTTTATATTGCAAAAGTGTGGCTAAAAAGGTTACGATGAAGATGAGATCAAGGTACCAGAAGTTTATGGCTGTTAACGGTGCTGTCTGTGCTATCTGCTCCGATGACCACCCCCAGGCAAGCAGTTTGGTAATGGGCTCAGGGAAAAAGGTAATGAGCAGTGAAAAAGCAGTTAAAAAGAGTAAAAATCTCAAAAAGATCGCTGTGGCAAAAACCCCTTTGTGCCTTGAAGCAATGAAAGAGGGCATAAATGCCTGCGTAAATGCACCTTCTGCAAATATCCGTCTGAAAAGGTTTGGGAGTTTAAAGGCGACAAAAAACATGTCAGACCAGATGGAAGCCCCAAGTGCCGATGCCATAAGTACATCACGACCCAAACCTGTTACACGTGAAAAGAGGATACCAAAACTGTTGGTGAATATGGATTTTAATTGCATGATTTACTTTATATTTTTGTTGTTTGTATTTTAACATAATGATTCTATCATATGAATTGCAAATAAAAATAGATATATTTTATGATCTTAAGTCTTTTTTGTAAAAAACTATGTCTAATTGTAAAAATTTACAAGAATTTTTAATATTTCTTTGACTTATAAATTTAATCACCTATAATAATGTAAAAATAAAGGTGTGATATGAAAAAAGTATTATTGATAATGGCATTCTCTATGGTTTCCCTTATCGCAAAAGATGTCGTGAACACAAAAAATTATCTCAATTCAGTTAAATCTGAACAGATACAACCAAAAGAGTTATATAAACTGATTAAAGATGATGTAGAAGATCTTTATATTGTAGATATAAGAGAGCCGGACCAGGTCGGTCATGGAGAAATTTTTCATCTCAATCTTGTAACTATTACGAGAGGGTATCTTGAATTTAAAATTGAAAATAAAATTGAAGACAAAAATGCCCATATTGTTGTCTACTGTTGCACCGGGGCAAGAGGTAATCTTGCTGCAAAAACATTGACAGACATGGGGTATACCAATGTACACTCATTAAAGGGTGGTATCAGACAATGGGTAAATGAGGGATATCCTCTCGACACAGTATATGGAGAAGTCTTTTTAAAATAAATATGTCAATTTGACATATTTTTCTGCACTGCAACAAAACTCTTGCTATACTTTGCCAAGAAAATAATAAAGGCAGATGATGATAGTAGGAATAGAAGGTACTGTGGAGCGGAAAGATCCCACTTTTGTACATGTGAATGTGAATGGGATCATCTATGAGGTGATGGTTTCCATTAACACTTCCAATGCTATAGCAGACAAAAAGGTAAAACTCTTTGTCACGCAGGTCATTCGTGAAGATGCCAACCTTCTTTTTGGTTTTATGGATACCAATGAGAAAAAAATGTTCGATACCGTACTGAAGATCAATGGGGTTGGTCCCAAAGTTGGGCTTGCTATCTGTTCTACTTTTACGCCCAGTACCTTTGCCAAAGTAGTGGCTTCCAAAGATGTGGGTATGTTAAAGAGGGTTCCGGGCATAGGACCAAAGGCTGCATCCCGTATATTGGTAGAGTTGGCTGACTTTATTGTGGATGGTTCTGAAGAGAGCTCTGCGAACTCTGCTGCTTTGGGTGAAGCAGTCATGGCACTGGAGAGTCTAGGCTTCAAAAAAGATGCCATTCAAAAGGCACTCTCCGGTTGTTCGGGAGACACAAGTACATTGGTAAAAGAGGGTCTGAAGAAGCTACAGAGACTATAAAATACGTTTTGTTTACTATTAGATGATAAAATAAAACCAATCTGAATCCAAAGGCTTACTCTTGAAAACACTGTCTAGCAGACTGCTCTTTTTTCTCCTTTTTTCTGTTTCACTGATGGCAAAAGAAGCCACTCTGTCTGGTCAAGCGATGTACATAGATACACTGCCTTTACCCAAAGATGCAAAATTTGAAGTATTTTTGGAAGACATCTCTCTGATGGATGCCCCCTCTGTTTTATTGGGAGAAACAGTGCTCTCTCCGGCGGGACAAATACCCATACATTTTAGTATAGACTTTGATGATGATAATATAAAACTGGGGAACCGTTACGCTGTGCGTGCAAGAATCACACAAAATGACAAACTGCTCTACATTACAGATACGGTCAATCCTGTCTTCAGTACCTATGCCGATAAAGATTTAAAACTCATCATGAAACGCGTCTACAAGTTACCTGAAAGTAAGGTCATGGAGGGTATGTACAAATATATGGCTGACGCAGCCTTGTTTAAAGAGTGTACAACCGGTAAATATTTTCCTGTGGCATTTGAAGCAGACAATCAGGCACTGGAAGAGGCATATCTAAAAGAGGTGAATGCCTCAGGTGAATTTTTAAAAGTTGAAATCAAAGGTAAAATAGTCAAACGTCCAAAAATGGATGGGGTGGGAGAAGAAGAGACCCTTCTGGTAGAACGTTTCATTAGAACACATGGCAAGAAAAGCTGTGAAGAACAACATGTCAATGTACCTATCATAAATAATTACTGGAAACTTCTTACACTTCACGGTAAAAAAGTAGAGGTGCTGAAGGGACAAAGAGAAGCACATATTCTTTTGAAAAAAGGTTTAAATGCTGTTGGTACCTTGAAAGTGGTGAGCAGCTGTAATGTCTTTAAGGGAACGTATAAAATAGATGCAATGAATATAAAGTTGGAAGTAGAGCCTTTGGAACGTGAGCCAAAAGTATGTAATAACAGTGAATGTGAAGAGAACTTTTTGGCTGCTTTAAAAAATGTACACTACTGGAGTATTAAAGGGGAGCATTTGAAATTGATGGATGAGAGAGATAATATTTTAGCGGAGTTCAAAGCAATCTTCTTTTGATCTTAGGCTTTTAATTTTAGGTTTTTTTGACCACTCTTCGTGCAGAAACAAACTTTTTTGCATAGTAACCGTGGTCTATCGGTGAGATGATGATCCCTTTTTTCTTGGAAGCAGCATGGATGAACTCACCGTTACCGATGTAAATACCTACATGTGTCACAGGAATACCACGTTTTTTGTCAGTGAGGAAAAAGAGAAGGTCTCCTTTTTCAAGGTTGTTTTTAGTGACAGGTATTCCCTGTTTGGATTGTGACCAGGCTGTTCTTGGCAGGTTGATGTCATGTTTTTTGTAAAGATACTGTACGTAACCCGAACAGTCAAAGCCTTTGGGTGTGGTACCGCCCCAAACGTATTTTCCGCCTTTGAAGAATTTTGCATAGTCAAGCAGTTTCTTTTTGTCATCTTCAGTAAGGTGGTAGTTCTTTCCTGCTTTTTTAGCTACTGCAGTAGCCTTTGCGATCTGGGCAACCCTTTTTTTTGCAGCTGCTGCACGACGTGCTAGGTTCTCTTCACGGTGTATCTCATTATATATAGCCTGGAAAGAGTACTCTTTTGCATCTTGCGCAAGAAATTCATTTTGTCCGCGTTTCATGACCTGGGCATGGACAAGATTGCCTTCTTTGTCAGTGATAGTAAAAAGTGTTGCAGAAGAAAGTGTAAGTAGTATGAAGCTGATAAAAGATATTCTAAGCATTGTTTTCTCTGTCCTTATATTTAATGATATCAAAACAGAGTTGAAAAAAAACTGAAAATAGCTTTTAAAAGATTACATATAGTTTAATGGTGTGTACCACAAAAGTTTGCATCACAACCATGTACTTTTCCTGAATATTTGGAATTATTTACCAAAAATTTCTTGATACGTTTTTTCTTGCTTTTGAAGAGTGAAGATTTTAGACTTGTAAGGCCTTTGGGCTCTCCTTTGTGTATCTTTAACATTGTCTTCTCTTTTTTAAAGAAAAATTCCCAGTCGTCTCCATCTACCTGTTTTGCCATATAAAATGGTGTTCCATGACAGGGGGTACAGAGTTTTGTAATAATACGGAATGCCTTGGTATCATATTTCTCTGCCGCATTTGAAAGTGTGACCACAGACCCTATCAGCAGTGTTGTCAATAATAATTTATTCATTTTATCTCCTATTTTCTGTATTGTATGTGCTAAGCGTGCAGTTGATGTGTACTTATTTCAGAGGGTTCGGTTATAATTTTACTTATGAATCAAGATATTATCATCATAGGAGGAGGCGCAAGTGCATTGATGCTTGCAGCACTTTTACTTAAAAACTCTGCAACGATCATAGAATCCAATCCTAAACTGGGTGCCAAAGTACTTATTTCGGGTGGTGGAAAATGTAACATCACTAACCGGTATATGGGCTCTGAATATTATGTGGGAGATCAGGCATTTGTAGCGCCCAGTCTTGATCTTTTTTCCCAAAAATCACTTTTACTCTGGCTAAAACAGCGAAAACTCATTCCTGAACTTCGCAATAATGAACACTATTTTTGTAAAAACTCTGCCAATGAGATCTTAGATATTTTTAAAAAAGAGAGCAAAGGTCAAAAGTTCCTTTTAAATGAAAAAGTTTTGGAAGTCTCTAAGCGGGGTACATTTTTCAGAGTAAAGACATCGAAACGTACATTGAGTGCAAGATACGTTGTAGTGGCTTCAGGTGGATTGAGCTTTCCTAAAATAGGAGCATCACCCATAGGGTATGAGATCGCTGAAAATTTTGGGCATACTGTGAAAAAAACGGCTCCGGGTCTGGTAGGTTTTACTGTACAGAAAGAGCAGTTTTTCTTTAAAGAGCTTTCAGGTTTGTCGACTGATGTGGAGATCACTGTGGGAGAAAATAAATGTAAGGGTGCGTTGCTCTTTGCCCATAAAGGCATAAGTGGTCCTGCGGTACTTGATGCCTCATTGTTTTGGGAAAAAGGGAAGATCGATATTGACTTTTTACCAGGCTTTTCTTTAAAAGATCTTAGAAACAGTAAGAAGCAGCTCTCTTCACTCTTGCCTCTGCCAAAACGTCTTACTAAGTCTTTTTTGGTACAATTAGACCTTGATGATAAAACAGGGAACAAACTTACATCAGATGATCTGCATACATTAGAGACATTAAAAAGATACAGTTTTGCACCGGCAGGTACTTTTGGCTACAGTAAAGCTGAAGTGACCAAAGGCGGTGTTTCAACGGACGAGATAGATGCTGAAACCATGATGAGTAAAAGAGTTGAAGGACTTTTTTTCATAGGAGAAGTGTTAGACGTGACCGGAAGATTGGGTGGATACAATTTTCAGTGGGCATTTTCAAGTGCAGTTACTTGTGCACAATATTTTAGGGGAAAGAAACAATGAAAATAAGAATTTTACTGGCAGTTGTATTTGCTTTGATACTGAGTGGATGTGTCGGTCCGTCTGACTCCAGTGGATGGAGCTCCTCACAAAAGAGTCAATTTTTAAAGATTCTTAAAAATGACAAATACATGTCTATCTGTGATCAGCAGCCACTGTACCAAAAAGTGAAACAGAGTAGAAACTCACCACTTATGACAAAACTTTTAGTAGAGTATACTGACAATCTTGCAAATGGTTGTATTGTGAACAATGAAGGTTTTAGAGCATACAGACAAAAAGTCACAACAACAGATATTGAAAACAAATTGCGCGGGGGTTACAGTATTGAAAAGATACTAAAACCTTATGTACCGGAATACAGACAGTTTAATGCACTTATAGCGCACTACAGAGCACTGCAGAAAAGCGGCAATGCCTCTGCAAAACTCTTGCATACGGTTCGCCTGAATATTGAAAGAGTGAAGTTGATGAAGCCTGGGCTGGGAGATACCTATGCCTTGGTGAATATTCCTGAATATAAGATCCGTGTAATTGAAAAAGATCATACTGCTTTGGAGATGAGAGTGGTTGTCGGAACAAGAAAAAACCAGACACCGATCTTCTCTGAAAATCTCAAATATATTACACTAAACCCTACCTGGAATGTACCTGACAGTATTGCCCGTAATGAGATCATTCCTAAAACGTTGAGAAACCCGGGTTACCTGAAGTCACACCGTCTGGTAGTACGTAAAGACTATAACTTAGACTCTCCGGCGCAGTCATTCAACCCTTCTTTGGCTAGAAACTATGTAGGAGGAAAAGGCCCGGTACCGTTTAAATTCATTGAAGTACCATCAAATAGAAATGCCCTGGGTCGCGTGAAGTTCATCTTCCCGAACCATCACTCTGTTTATATGCATGATACACCGGCGAAAAGTCTTTTCAAAAGAAAAACACGTGCCTTCTCTCACGGTTGTGTAAGACTGCATAAACCAAAAGCGATGCTGAAGTATATCTCTGAGAACTATACAGCGCATGATTATGAAGATGTACAGGCAAAATATGACAGCCGTAAAACACACTATTTGAAGATCATCAAACCTCTACCTGTACATACAGCCTACCTGACTGCCTATGTAGATGAAAACGGCGAACTGTTAACCTTTAGCGATGTCTACGGTTTTGACAAGACACAAAGACTTAATTTCTAAAAATGAATATGACAAGGGCTTGGCTGATATTGGCCGACATCCTTGTTACTACTCTTCTTCTCTTCTCATTTATACTTTTTTATACCTATCCTGTAAAGCCCTTACCAAAGGAATTGCCTGTCTCTGTACTTTTTCCCCTCTATCACTGGGATCAAAATATCACTTTTGAAAAAGTACAAGAGAAGCGTGTTCTCCAAAATGTTATCATAACACAAGAGGAGTTGGTTCATATGGCTGAAGTATCAAGTACAGTTGAGGATATTGTCGAAGATTATTTGATCTCTGTACCTCTTAAAGTGCGTTTGTCTGAACTCTCCGTCAAAATGGGTGATCCTGTGTTTATACGTATCTTTAAAGAGGAATCACTGCTCGAAGTGTGGATACGAAAAGGTGCAGAGTATAAACATTTAAAAAATTACTTTATCTGTTCCTATTCCGGAGATCTGGGTCCAAAACTGAAAGAGGGTGACAGACAGTCTCCTGAAGGCTTCTATACGGTAAAAAAACATCAGCTTAACCCAAATTCCAAGTTCCACCTCTCTTTTAATCTGGGCTACCCCAATGCTTATGACAAGGCGCATAAACGAACAGGCTCATATCTTATGGTACATGGTAGCTGTGTCTCCATAGGCTGTTACGCCATGACAAACAGTAAAATAGAAGAGATTTATGCTTTGGTGGAAGCAGCTTTGAAAAAAGGTCAAAGGTCCGTTAAAGTCCATGCTTATCCTTTTAAAATGACAGAGGAAAACATGGCAGCACATTCAGAGAATAAATGGTTTAATTTCTGGATGAACCTCAAAGAGGGCTATGACTATTTTGAAGCTGAAAAAGTACCACCGCTTGTTAAAGTTAAAAATAGACAATATACCATACGTGAAGGAAACGAGTAATAATCTAAAACTTTATGATTATTGTTAGAATTAATGAAATGCATTGGCTACTGTTTCATGGGAGAAATTATTTGATATAACCTTATAAAACCTCCCATACAGCACATTTTATAAGGTTTTCTATATGGAGTTAATGAAGCTCCTCGTACCCTTGGGTCGAGGAGCTTCATTTATAGCATAAGAAAAATATGTAGATTCGTGTGTTTGTATTGAAGGCAAGGAGTAACCCTTTTATGGTAAAATCCACAAATAATTTTTTAAGGGTTAAATATGACAGAATATAAAGCGGTAATATATCAGGAAGGGATGTTGGGTTCTCTTTTTCTAGGGCAGTCGAAAGTAAATCCTGTGAAATTCTCAGAATTCCTCAATGCAAATGCAAGCGCAGGTTGGGAAGTTGTTACGATGGAAAAAGACATCAGACGTATGTTGCTTCTGTTTAAACGTGAAGGCTATGTGGTCATTTTAAAAAGAGAAAAGGGGACAGTATGAAAACAATGAAAATAGCATCTTTAATTACAGGGGTGATCTTTGCACTTTTTGCCATACTCCTTTTGGCTCAAATGTGGGGCAATGTGATGCCTTGGGAAATTTTTATAAAGTTAGCTGTGACTGCGGGAGTGATCATCATTGTTACTTTTGGTCTGGCATTGCTTTACAGAGAATATATTGAAGAGAAAACAATGAAAGATGAGAAGTATCTTGATTAACAAGTGTATTATGATAAAATAATTCAATTCAATATAATGGGTACAAATGGCATCTAAAGAGATAACTTACAAAGATCAGTCCTTTCAACTCTCCTATGAACTTGTCAACCCTGCAAAAGAAGCGGTACTTCTGGTACTTCACGGCTGGGGAAGCAACAAAGAGATCATGAAGCAGGCATTTGGAAAATTATTGCCGGGGTATAAACATATTTACCTCGATATGCCGGGCTTTGGCAAAAGCTCCAATGAGATGATCTTAAATACAGAAGATTATGCAAACATCGTACAACTTTTTTTAGACACACTGAATGTAAAACCTCAAATAGCCATGGGGCACTCTTTTGGCGGTAAAGTCTCCACACTATTAAATACTGAGTGTCTGGTACTTCTCTCATCTGCGGGGATAGTAACAGAAAAGCCCTGGTCTGTTAAAGTAAAGATCGCTACTTTTAAGTTACTCAAACCTCTCGGTTTTGCCAAGATACGTCAACTTTTTGTGGCTCCTGATGCACAGGGAATGAGTCATGAAATGTATGAGACATTTAAAAATGTAGTGGATGAAGACTTTGAAGATTCGTTTTCCAAGTCTAAAAGCAAAGCACTCTGTTTCTGGGGAAAAGAAGATACAGCCACACCGCTTTATACCGGAGAGAAGATCGCAGGACTTATTGCCAATTCAGAGTTTTACCCTCTGGATGGAGACCACTTCTTTTTTCTCAAACATGCAGATTTCATTGCAAACACTATAACTCAACACTGTAAGGACAACTAAATATGCTTTATGTGAACCTGATCTTTTATCTACTCTTTTTACTGGCTATGGGATATTATGCTATTACAAATCTGCAGTGGTACAGTTATAAACTGAACCGTGTGATGTTCCATCATACAAAAACCTGGTGGCATTTTGTCTATTTCCTTATACCGTTCGCTTTGTATATGTTTGTCTCTTATACCAGTGACTATGGCTTCCTTGTGGCTATTGCCTACCTGGGATTACTCTTTACCTGGTATAAAGGTTTGGATAAACCTCTGGTTTGGACGGGAAGAGTCAAACGTTTTTATGCCATTATGATCTTGTTTGCCATCTTCATCACCTTTGCTTTAGGGCACTTTACTGTGGTTATTCCTATTTTCCTTGCCTACTTCATCTCTTTGTACATAGAGAAAATGCTTTTTAACGGTTTTAAAGTGAAGGCTGAAAAGAAAATAGAGAGTCTGGAAGGTCTGACAGTGGTAGGGATCACGGCGAGTTACGGGAAGACAAGTATCAAAAACTACATTGAACACCTGTTGCAAGCCAAATATAAAACCTACGCTACACCACGTTCAGTTAACACACTGGGTGGTATTATGAAAGATGTCAATGATGACCTGCCTGCAGATACGGAAGTCTATGTTGTGGAAATGGGTGCAAGAGGAGAGGGTGACATTGCCGAGATCACTACTTTTGTGAATCCTCATTATGTGATCGTAGGAAAGATAGGTCCTGCACATATAGAGTATTTCAAAACCATGGAGAACATCCGCAATACCAAAATGGAGATACTCCAGACTGCCCGACTCAAAGAAGCATGGGTGCATGCCTCTGCAATGGTCAAACCTGAGACAATCGTGCATACCTTTGGCGAAAAAGAGAATTTAGATATAAAAAGTCCTCTGCCTGCGCCTGAATACCTTATAGAAGATGTAAAAGCCACACTGGAGGATACTTCTTTTACCCTTAATGGCGTACGTTACTCTGCAAGTATTCTGGGTGCCTTCAATGCTATGAACCTTGCTGCAGCTGTACTGGTAGCCAAAGAACTTGGGCTTTCCGATGAAGAGATACAAAAGGGGCTCTCTACCCTTAAAGCGGTCGATCACAGACTGCAGCGTATAGATGCGGGTGGAAAAGTGATACTGGATGACTCTTTTAACGGAAACATAGACGGGACCATGGCTTCTTTTGAACTGGCTTCCACATACAAGGGAAGAAAAGTGGTCATCACTCCAGGACTGGTTGAAGTAGATGATGCACTCAATGTGCAGGTAGCCGAACGTGCCAATGAAGTTTTTGATTTGGTGGTGGTTACGGGTGAGCTGAACTATGCCATCTTTAAAGCGCATGTAGACCCTGAAAAACTGGTCAAACTCTCTTCAAAAGCCGATATGGAAGATATGCTTGTGGAGCAGACAATGCCTGGTGACTTGATATTGTTTGCTAACGACGCACCATCTTTTGTTTAATGACCCATTCTTTTAAAAAAAAGGTCATGGTGTTTGCTTTTAAGGGTAATGCCTTCCACACCGTATCTTTTTGATTTTGTGATCGTAAATCCCTCTTTGATGGCAGTTTTCAAGCCTCTACTGACATAACGGTGTATGTTTTGTCTGCAGGCCATTCTTGTTGAGGTCACTTTTGAAAAAAAACGATCATTGCTGGTTCTTTGTATTTTTCCTGAGAGGCGGTTACATCCGTCAAAACCTTCAAGCAGCATAGATTTAGAGTGAAAATCAAGTATAGCTCTTGCTTTACGCACCTCTTTGCCATCCATGACACGCAGATGCCAGTCTCCGTCCAGATCGTTCAGATGTTTAAGCGGAGTATTCCCGGCGAGCAAACTTGCTGCAAATAGAGTGGTGAAGAGTGTGAACATAAGCGTTTTTCTGTTTAACATTAAAAATTTCCCATTTTATTGTGTATAATGTTGAAACTATACATTGAAATCATTAATGGAGGATTTATGAGAGGTATTTTTTTTATTTTATTATCGGTGACGGTTCTCTTCTCGGGTTCTATTGAATTAACGCAAAAACAGGCGAACTATGTAGCCAAAAAAGTGTGGCAGAATGAAGGTGCAGGACAGGATAAATATCTTGTATGGTGGAACAAAGGTGAAGACTTTGCTTCTGTGGGTATAGGCCATTTTATCTGGTTTCCTAAAGGACATACGGAACGTTTTAGAGAAGTATTCCCCATGGTAGTGTCATTTATGCAGAAGAAAAATGTAAAAATGCCTTCCTGGCTCAATAGCAAAACACCGCTTCCCTGGAGTACAAAATCTGCATTTTTTAAAGCAAAAAAAGAAAATTCAAAAAAATACAGAGAGCTGTTTCATTTTTTAAAGTCAACCATGCCTTATCAGGCAGAGTTCATGGCAGATCGTTTGTCTAAAGCACTGCCTCAGATGTTAGATACGATCGACAATGGTAAAAGAAAAAAACTGGTAAAAAAACGTTTTTATGAAGTGTTGTACAATAAAAACGGATCTGTCAATGAACGAGGTTTGTATGTACTTTTGGATTATACGAATTTTAAAGGTGAAGGTACACTGAAATCTGAGCGATACAAAGGCCAGGGATGGGGATTGTTACAGGTATTGGAACATATGGATCCCAAAGAGGCCAACAAGCAAAAAGCTTTTGCACTCTCAGCAAAAGCCATGTTGAGCAGACGTATCAAAAATTCACCAAAAGCAAGAGGGGAAGAGCGTTGGCGAAAAGGTTGGAATATCAGATTGGATACCTATTGGAAATAGGTATTAATTAAAGCCTTAATAGGGTAAAATGATACTTTTTAAGGGAAATAATTTTATGTATAAAAAAATCATCATTTTAATATTGTTGCTTGGTTCGACATCTCTTTGGGCAGGACTTTTCGGGGATGATGAAAAAGTCATTGTCCTACCTACCCATAACTTTGTCATAGAGGGGGAAGCGTACTTTGATGAATCTGATATATATGATGCTATCGGGGTTGACCATAAAAGCAAGTTTGAATTTTGGAAAGATGACACCCCCACGATCAAAGATAAACTTTTGCCTACGCTAAGTCCTTCATTGAGAGCGTTTTATGACTCTGAGGGCTTTTATGATGCCAGCTATACGATAAAAGAGACCAATAGCACTGTTTTTGTCACAGTCAAAGAGAATGAACCTGTAAAAGTAAAAGATATCAAGATCTCCTCTGACTATAATATCTCCAAATTTATCACTTTTGAAAAAGATGAGATCTTCAGAGCTAAAAAATTCATAAGCATCAAAAGTAAGATCATGGCTGCTTTGTTAAAAGACGGTTACTGCTCCTATGAATTTGACACCAAGGCCTATGTTGATCTTGAAAAACACTCTGTTGACCTTCACTACACACTTGCCAAAGGAGGTGTATGTACCTTTGGAAAAGTGACAGTAAAAGGAACCAAAACCATCTCTGATGATGTAATAAAGTCAAGAATAAGGGCTAAAGAGGGTGAAAGATTTTCTACAGAACTGGTAAAAGATACTTCAGATGCCCTCTATGCACTGCAGTCATTTGATGCTGTGATCGTAGGAGTAGACCGAAAGTTCTACAATGTTGTGCCTGTTGATATCGCCGTGGCAGAGATGTCAAAACCTTACCATTTTGACGCTGGAGCAGGGTATGACACTTATGTTGGTCCACGTGTACAC
>DQSX01000164.1 GCA_015663065.1 Sulfurovum sp. | reverse complement strand
GGTCTGACCATTGTCCGGTGAAGTTGGTTTTGGAATTATAAAAAATTATTAATCTTTCTATTGTAAACTTCTATTTTATGGAGATGAATACAAGAGTACAGGTTGAGCACCCTGTCACAGAGATCATTACGGGTATTGACATCATACAAAGAATGATAGAGATCGCAGACGGGGACAAGCTTCAATTCCTCCAAGAGGAGATCAAGTTCAGTGGTTATGCTATTGAATTCAGGGTCAATGCAGAAGATGCCCAGAAAGATTTTGCACCACATCCGGGAACCATCACTGAATATATGTCACCAGGAGGTCCTGGAGTACGACTGGACACCATTGCCTACAAAGACTACACCATTCCTGCGTATTATGATTCGATGATAGGAAAACTGATCGTCTTTGCCATAGACTGGAAAGGTGCTGTGAAAAAAGCAGAACGCGCGTTGTGTGAATATATGATCGAAGGTATCCCTACCAATCTGACCCTGCATAGACAGATCGTGAAAGACCAGGATTTTAAAGATGCTGTTTTTAATACAGGATATTTGGAAAAAAAGCTGTCAGGCTTTAATCTTGAAGCGGTAAACACATCTAAAATGCAAGAAGAGAAACATAAAAAGCTCGCTGAACTGATCGCTTCTATTAAGAAAAATAAAGTGGAAGTGAGACATTAATACTATATCCCAAGAACATGTTGGGATAACTGTTTACTCACTCTGCTTCACCTACAAAATAAAACTCATCCAGACCATCCAAAAATGCATTGAGCAGTTCGTTTGAGCACTCTTTAAAGTTCTTATGGCCTTCTTTTCTAAAGAGAGAAGCTAACTGCTGTTTGCTGAGTTCTGCTTCTCCCAGAGAAAAGATGATCTCTGTCTCAGGTTCTTTTAGCTCCAAAGCAATTCGCAGTTTTTTTAAAATGAGATTGTTTGTGAGTTCTATAACTTCATCTGCAGTTGATTTTTTAGGAGAGGGTCCTCTTTTGAGTGTAACAAGTCCATCTAGAAAAATACCCAGTTCTTCATAAGAACACAGTTTGGATTCTTTGTCTTGACGACGTTTAAGTAACGCATCTAAATCTTTAGACTCCATTTTGTACGCTTCAAGCGCATAGGCTTTTAAAATATCATCACGACTAAGACGCAGTGCTTTCTGGATCTTGTATAAAATATCATTTGTATTCAAATTTTGCCTACTTCTTAATGTTTACATTACAAAGTGTAGCTTCAACAGTTGTACTGAAAGAGATACTTACATCTGACCAGGTTTTACCTTTGTGAAGGTCAAAACAGCTTTTGTTTATGGAAGCCAAAGCATCATTTGCTGCAAAGTCAAAGAGGTCAATACTGCCTGTGGCATCAAATTTTCCTTTATTGTAAAAATACTTCATAGGAATGGTCAATGTTTTTTTATTCATTGTCAACTTCACAGAAACAACACCGGTACGAGGTTTACCTTTTTCGTGTTTGTCTGTTTTCTTGATATCAATGATCTCACCCTCTATCGTTTTTCCTTTCAGTACAGAAAAGAAGTCTTTTACGAGTGTTTCATCTCTGCCTGGATTATTCGTATCGATCTTTGAAAGGTCAATGCTGACTTTTGAACCTACAAAAAGCTCTTTAAAGTTTTTACCTTCCAGTGCTGCAGGGGTATATTTTATTTCTGTGAATTTACCTCCAACGCCAATTTTACCGAGTGTTTTATAGGCTTTCCAGTTTACATTTATGTTTGAAGGCTGTACCAGTACACAGCCCGTTGCCGCAGGCTGTGAAGCATAAGTAAGTGAAGCGAAGGTGAGTAGAGAGAGAAGAATTTTTGTCATAGAAGATCCTTTAGTTTACATAAACTATTATTTTTTAGCAGTTGCCTCAGCGAGGTTCTGCAGTGCAATATGTGCTTTTTTTATGATAGCCAAACATTTCTTGTCTTTAATGTTGTGTTTAAGTGACCAATACTCAGGATTGGTATAGGTAATCGTTGTTTTACCTTCATAGTCTGTAGAAAAAAGCATACGAAGGGGCAGGTCAAGCCCCATAGACGGATTACAAGACATAAGCTTTGTACCCATCTTTGGGTTACCAAAAACTACAACGGTTTCGGGTTTGAGTCTTAGCCCAACATCTTTTGCATTTTTGGCATGGTCAATCGTCTGGAAATGGGTCAGCTCTTTGGCTTTGAGAATAGTAAGAAATTTACCCACAGCAGTAGGCACATCATTTTGCGTTTCTACTGTTTCAAGAAATGCCCCTTTTTTACTGTCACAGCCAAGTAAGGCAAAGCCAACAAGTCCAATTAATAATATTTTTTTCATAGAGGTCCTATTATACGTTAAACCTAAAGTGCATTACATCACCGTCCTGGACGATGTACTCTTTACCTTCAAGTCTGTTTTTTCCGGCATCTTTTGCCCCTTGTTCCCCGCCAAATTCTACAAAGTCATCGTAGCTGATGACTTCCGCACGAATAAACCCTTTTTCAAAGTCATTGTGGATGACCGCAGCCGCTTTAGGGGCAGTAGTGTTTTTACGAATGGTCCAGGCACGTACCTCTTTCACTCCGGCAGTAAAGTAGGACATGAGTCCGAGCTTGTCAAAACCTTTATGGATGATCTGCTCAAGTCCTGACTCAGTTACACCAAGGTCTGCAAGCATCTCTTCTCTTTCATCATCATCAAAGTCAACCATATCTTCTTCCACTTTAGCACAAAGTTTGATGACTTCAGAATCTCTTTCATCTGCATAGGCTTTGAGTTTCTGTACAAATTCATTGTCCTCTTCCAAACCGTCTTCATCTACATTGGCACCGTAGATGATGGGTTTGGAAGTCAGCAGACGCAACTCTTTGTTCATGGCAATGAACCCGTCACTCTCTTTGTCTTCAAAAGTAGAGACAGGTGCATCGTCTTCTATGTGTGCCAAGAGTGCTTCGGCAACTTCAAGCTGCTCTTTGGCATCTTTGTCATTACCTCTGGCTTTTTTCTTTAACATTTCAATACGTTTAAGTACAGCATCAATGTCAGCAAACAAAAGTTCCTGTTCTATGATCTCTACATCACGGATGGGGTCAATAGAACCTTCCGTATGTACCACATTGGGGTCTTCAAAACATCTTACGATGTGTAGGATCACTTCTGTCTCACGGATGTTCCCAAGAAACTTGTTTCCCAGACCTTCCCCTTTACTCGCACCTGCCACAAGACCGGCAATGTCCACAAAATCCAGTGTAGAGTGTTGGATCTTTTCAGGATTGACTATCTTTGCAAGTACATCCAGTCTATTGTCCGGTACAGGTACCACTGCTTTGTTTGGCTCAATGGTACAAAAAGGGTAGTTTGCAGACTCTGCATTCTGTGCTTTCGTCAATGCGTTAAAAGTGGTTGATTTTCCTACGTTTGGTAGTCCTACAAGACCTATGCCTAATCCCATGGTATTCCTTTGGTAATATATTGCGTGATTTTATCTAAAAGTTAGTGAAACAGGGGTTAAAATAATGTTTCCGAACTAGCCGGAAGTAAGATAGCGTTCTATGTTCAACACCAGTTTCTCAAGTTTTTTCGGGAAGATATCTCTAAACTCTTCAATGCGGTGTTCCGTATTGTAGATATAGATCTTTTTCATTCTAAATACAAGCTCTTCAAGTTCATAGGCACCAATATGTCTCAGGTCAATACCCATCTTGGAGCAGGCAGAAATGATGTTCTGTGAAGCCTCATTGTCTATCCACTTGGGCATACCGTGTATGAGTACTTTGTAGTCTACAACAAAGTCAAAAAGAGATTTTCTATAGACCTCTTCATTGTTTTTGGCAAGTGCAAGACCAATATCCGTATCCAAACCATCTATTTTCAACTCTTCAAGAAAAGAGATCTCTCTGCGTGTATTGGTCAAATAGCTAAGAAAAACAGAATAGAGTTGTCCTATTTTCAAAGGTTTTGTAATGTAAGAATTCGCACCGGCATCAAACATCCTTTCGATCTCACTGCCTTGTGATGTAAATGCAGTAAAAGTCACAATCGGTACGGTGTCAAAAAGTCTCTTTTCCCGTATAATTCTAGTAGTTTCATAGCCATCCATCACGGGCATTGAAATATCCATCAGTATCAGGTCTACAGGTTTTTTTTGATCCAAGAGAATATCTAATGCTTCTTGACCGTGGTTTACAATGGTGATCTCAATACCTGACTTTTTCAATAGGTTCTGTACGATCTTTTGGTTGATCTCATTGTCTTCAACCAGTAAAATATGAGAACCCTTAAAATATATGAAATCATCTTTACTAATGTTTTCGCGCTCCTCAAAAGCTTTTCTAGAAGAGTAGGGCACTCTTATATTCTGATTCAAATCTTTTTTTACTGTACCTGTCATGATCTCAAACTTTTCATATTTTTTGTGCAGTCTTAATGCGTTCCCTTGCTACGAACCATTTTTTCAATCAGCCGTATCATCATTCTTACACCGGCACCTGAAGCACCATGAGGGTTCTCTGCCCAGGCATGTTCAACAAAAGCAGGTCCTGCGATGTCAATGTGCGCCCATTTGTCTTTGTGGTCCTCGTCGATGAATTCTGAGAGGAATTGTCCTGCCGTGATCGCTCCACCGTAACGTGTGTTTGAAATATTACATACATCTGCAATTTCAGATTTGATGGTTTTTTTCAAGTGTCTGTTAAAGTCCAGTGTTGTGGCAAATTCGCCAGCCTGTGTCGCCATTTTTGTAACCATCTCTTTAGGCTCATCTGCATTTCCCATGACACTTGAGGTGTAGTGACCCACACCTACTACGCTGGCACCCGTCAAAGTTGCAAAGTCAAAAAGATAGTCTGCTTTGACTTCCTGCTGTGCATAACAGAGTGTGTCTGCAAGTACCAGACGGCCTTCTGCATCTGTATTGCGTATCTCAATGGTTTTTCCGTTTTTAGCTGTCAGTACATCGTCAGGCTTATAGGCATCACCGCCTATCATGTTCTCTACTGCACCTACAAAACCATGTACTTCAATAGGAAGATCCATTTCGCAGACCGCCTTCATAATACCAAGTACGGCAGCACCGCCACTTTTGTCAGACTTCATTGTTACCATATAGTCTGCAGGTTTAAGGCTGAGTCCGCCTGAATCATAGGTCAAGCCTTTCCCAACCAAAGAGATGACGGCTACAGGGTTTTTGGGCTTGTGTGTCAGATGGATCACTCTTGGTTTATGACGGCTTGCACGTGCGACTGCAAGCAGTGTTTCCATCTTCTCTTTTCTCAAGGCTTTTGGTTTAAGAATTTTACATTTCAACTTGGAATTCTTTGTAAGACTCTCAGCAATATTTGCCATGATCTCCGGGTAGCAGTCATCAGGCGTAGTATTGACGATGTTTCTTGTAAAGTTTGTGGCATTGGCAGAAATTTCACCATTATGCACAGCCCTTACAGCAGTCTCCATGCTTAGTTCATGGGCGTTGTATCCTTCAAGAGATATCTGTACACTCTTAACGTAACATTTTGTTTTTTTGCTTTTGTAGCGGTTGAAAGTGTACGCACCCAGTACTATGCCCTCCACTGATGCTCTAAGAGAGGCAGAACATCTCGGATGGCTCAGATAGGTTCCGATCTTGATCGTTTTATAGGCTTTTTTCCCAAGCAGTGAACGCAGTGCAGTGGCCAGAGCGGAACGCACACCCACACCTTTAAGTGTCTCTGCGCCAACATAGAGTCTGTTTTTCTCTATTAGATGACATACTTCATCCTGTGCTCCGGAAAAACCGGCTTTTTTCAATAGTTTTTTATCTTGTACGAACGGATGCTTGAATGCCTTGTCTATGACAAGTATGATCTCAAGATCAGCCTTGATATCAGCGCGTTTTTCGGTTGTTATATTAAAATTCATGAATAGCCTTTAAAATAGTTCAATAACACAGAGTATATCAAATAAAAGTAAAGGAGTACACACATAGCAGATAGTTCTTTGCTAAAATGTGTACAATTAGTCAAATATTTATATATAAAGGGAATGTATGCAATTAATTTTTATTGTCCTATTGGGGGCCATACTGGGTTTTTCCTATGGTCTCTATAACTTTGGCTTTGTATTCAGTACCAATATCTGTCTGTTCGCCGGGCTTACCCTGATCATGCCGTCACTCTTTAAGTTCAAACTCAAAGATGTGGTACTGGTATGGAAGTACAGGTCAGTACTCATGAAAGGCTTTTGGGTAAACTATATACTCTTACCTCTTTTTGCACTTGCCATAGGTTTTATGACCAATGATTTTGGCATCACTTCGGGGCTTTTTCTGCTGGCCGTACTGAGTGGTGGCGGTATGGTGATGCACTGGATCAAAAAGTCCAATGCAGATACCTCTTTGGGTTTTTTACTTCTTTTTATTAATTTAATGTTTGTTTCACTGTCTATGCTCATGCTGCATATATTTGCACAGCTCTCAGCCGGATATTTCGGCGTGACCTATAATGAGGAGATCACCATTAGCCGTTTTGCTGAAGCAGTGATCATCCTTTTGATCCTTATACCGTTTGCCGCAAGCAGGGTGGTATTGTGGATCAAGCCTCTGTTAAACTTCATTGAAAAGTACCATAAGGTCATTAGCAAGCTCAGTATTTTCATTATACTTTTTTACCTCTTTGGCCTGCAAAGTTCCCAGTATCTTGTAGATATTTATGATTTTGAACCAGAACTGTTTTACATAGCCCTGATCGCTGTCTCTGCTTTTTACTTCTTAACGTATTTTGCTTCAAAAATCATCTATGATCTTAATTCACCGCAGGAGCGGGCAGCATTTTGGCACTCTGTGACAAGGTACATTACATTGGCTTTGGTCATCTCAACCTTTTCAGCTAGTACTTTTGGTATCTCTATGTTACTGCCGATCATGTTTGCTTATATCGTTCAGATCCCTCTGGCTAGCTATATCGATAAAAAGGTACTGACTACGGCAAATTATCCACTGCAGAAACAATAGTGATCATAAAGGCACCGGCTTTTTCATATCCGACTTGTTGATACACACTCTTTTTTGTTTTGGCATCTATGAAGACCATCGTAGGTGTCAGTGTTGCATTGTATCTTTTGGCAAGTTCAGAATGCAGATCAGTCACGACTATGACTGTGTCTGAGAGTGCATATTTTACAGTGTTGTCCTGCAGGGTCAGTTTCACCATTTTGTCACACCAGTGACAGCCTTCCTTTACAATAAGAAGAAGTATCATATCTTTTTTTTCATTTTTAGCTTGCGTGTAGGCTTTGTTCAAATCTGTTTGGGCATTGAGTGTGGCTGCATATTCTGCAGCTGTCCCTGCAAAAAGATCGCTCAGGAGAAGGAGAGAGAAGATAAGGAATTTCATAGAATACACCTTTAATATCTATTTAGTTATTATAAATAATACATTATAATTCTTAATTATATATTAAGGTATTGTTTTTTTACTATTTCTCTGTTGCTTAATTAAACTGTTCCGAAAGTATATCCTGCGCCTGGATCATATCTTTGTCGCCACGTCCGGAAAGATTGACCAAAATAGTTTTTCCTTTGATCTCTTCAGCTTTCATTTTTTTGAGGTAAGCGATGGCGTGAGAAGACTCAAATGCCGGAATGATCCCTTCAGACTGAGAAAGCCATACAAAGGCCTCCATCGCTTCATCATCGGTAATGTGATCATAAGTAACGATATTCTCCTCTTTTAAAAATGCATGTTCCGGCCCTATACCCGGGTAGTCAAGCCCCGCAGAGATAGAGTGTGCTTCTTGGACCTGCCCGTCCTCATCCTGCAAGAGGTAGGAGAGTTGTCCGTGCAGTACTCCCGGACTGCCTTTTTCAAGTGAGCAGCCATGTTTGGAGTCAAGTCCTAGTCCACCCGCTTCAATACCGATACACTCTACACTCTCCTCTTCAAGGAAGTGGTTAAATATACCCAAGGCATTGGAACCACCGCCAATACAGGCAATGACCTTGTCCGGCAGGCATCCTTCGACAACATCCAGCTGTGCTTTAGCTTCCCATCCGATGATAGACTGTATGTCACGCACCATCATAGGGTAGGGGTGAGGTCCTGCTACGGTACCTATGAGGTAGTAGGTGTCTCTGGCATGGGTCACCCAGTGACGGATAGCATCGTTCATGGCATCTTTGAGTGTTTTGGAACCGGATTCCACTGCATGGACTTTGGCACCCAGCAGTTTCATTCTAAAAACATTGAGTTCCTGACGTGCCACATCTTTTGCACCCATGAAGACTTCGCACTCCAGTCCAAAAAGTGCAGCAACAGTAGCGGTAGCCACACCATGTTGACCGGCACCGGTCTCAGCAATGATCTTCTTTCTGCCCAGTCTCTTTGCCAAAATAGCCTGAGCGATACAGTGATTGATCTTGTGTGCTCCGGTATGGTTCAAGTCTTCACGTTTAAGATAGATCTTTGCATCAAGTTCTTTAGAGAGGTTTTCTGCAAAATAGAGTGAAGAGGGTCGTCCTACATAGTTTTTATAGTAGTGATCCACTTCAGACCAGAAATCTTTGTCAAAACGTACGGCTTCGTAGTCAAGTCTGAGTTGTTCAAGCGCAGGCATCAGTGTTTCGGGAACAAAACGTCCGCCAAATTTGCCAAAATGTCCCAGATCATCAGGATCATGCGGACTTGGTTTTGGAATGTAAATTGTTTTCGTTAAATCCATTTTATCTCTTTTGTAAATAGTGAAGAGATTATATCTAATCAGAGGTTTCCATATGCTAAAATAACAGTAGAGGATAGATCATGCATAGAAGAGACTTTTTACTTACCTTAGGTATTACACTGGTATCGGCATCTGCCTATAGTTTTGGTGAAAGCATTCAAGTAGAGACAAAAAAGTCAGATAAAATTGCTTTGCTTCACATGCTGTCATTTGATAAACTCTGTGATCTTTTCCATTTCATAAAAGGTTTGTGAAAGCTTCTGGGCATTCTCTTCTATGAGTGTTCGAGCATCCTGTAAGCCTTTGTTGTAATGGTAGGCACCTAACTCTTTATTGAAAAAATCCAGTAAAAACTCTGCATCGAACTGCCCGATCTCTTCGGAGAGTTCATTGTGAAAATAGTTTTGTATTTTATGCACAAGGACTTTTTTCTCCTCTGCGTTAAATTCAACGTCAGACATTAATCTATCTCTAACACTGAGTAGACAGGAGCTTTAATGCCTTCTTTTCCATTCAGAAAGCCAAGTTCAAGAATGAAGCAGGCTTCTACACAGTGTGCACCTACTTTGTCTATGAGACTGGCAGCAGCTTTTGCTGTTCCTCCTGTGGCAATGAGGTCATCTATAAGCAGTACTTGTGAAGGGTTACCTTCTGTATTTAATCCATTGTCACCAAAAGCATCGATGTGTATCTCTACTTCATCAAAGCCGTATTCAAGTGAGTACTTTTCTGCTACGGTAGTGTAGGGGAGTTTGCCTTTTTTTCTTACAGGTACAAAACCTATGCCAAGTCTGTCTGCAAGCACTGCACCAAAGATGAAACCTCTGGCATCGATGCCTGCGATGTAGTCCAGGTTGTAACTTTTGTATCTGTTTTCCAGATGGGTCATGAGGATGTTGTGGGCTTTTGGGTTTCCAAGGAGGGTGCTGATGTCTTTGAACATGATGCCGGGTTTTGGGAAATCTGGGATGTTTCTTATGCTTTCCAATATAATTGTGTTTTCTTCGTTTGTTAGACTGCTCATTTTATTTTGATTTCCTTTTTCTTTGATTGTGGTGGTGTTCCTCTCTTCATTTTTTTAGAAAAAACGAAGCAAAAAGCGTTGTGGCTCTCGAATCGCTATCGCTTTCAAGGGCGTTCGCCACAACAAAGCACACTTCGTGTGATTAATGGTCTAATTGCTTACGCGGCTTGCTTTGCAACTTTTCGTGTTAGCCTAAATTAGAACCGAATGCACAGCCTTCTATTTTGGCTACGCGTCCGGCGTGTCTGCCGCCTTCGAATTCTGTGTTGGCGAAGACTTCTATCATATCTTCTATGACACCTTTGCCTACCACACGTTCACCGAAACATAAGATGTTGGCATCGTTATGTTGTCTGGTGAGCATGGCTGTGTAGTGGTCGTGACAGAGTGCGGCACGGATGCCTGGTACTTTGTTGGCAGCCATGCTGATGCCTATGCCTGTACCGCAGATGAGTATGCCGAAGCTTCCCTCATCATCAAGTACTGCCTGGGTACATTTTTTTGCAAAATCAGGGTAGTCCACTCTGTCTGCAGAGTCTGGTCCCAGGTCGACGATCTCATGACCCAGTTCTGTGACAAAATCTTTGACGTAGGCTTTCAGTGCATAACCTGCATGGTCGGTTGCAATATAAAATTTCTTTGACATTATACTTTTCCTTTATTGAATAGGTTGTTCTAACTGTAGTGACTCAATACGTCTACCAATCCGTCCCCAGCGTACACTGTATTGCTGTTTGTTCCAAAGTGCTTCACACGCTTCAGAGTCAATGGCAACATCACCACAGACACGTCTAAGTCCTGCATGGTCTCTTCCCCCGTTTTCACCTCTGTAGACTTTGTCATAAGAGCGGTGTTCCAGACTCATATAGATCAGCC
>DQSX01000075.1 GCA_015663065.1 Sulfurovum sp. | reverse complement strand
TTGTGCTGAGCTTGTCGAAGCATTACAGGAGTGTCCTCTTTTTCATTTCTCCCCGATCTGATTTTCCTTGTTTTTCGGGCGCTTCGTTTTTAAAAAGCTATTCAAACGTACATTACGATAAAATACAGAAATTATTATTTCAGGAATAACCATGTCTACAAAAATTGCTTCAGCCAGAATTTCAGAAAAAAGTTCTCAACTACTTCAGGATCTTAACAACTCATTGCCATTTGATAAGGTTTTGTATAAAGAAGATATAGAAGGGTCCCGTGCACATGCCTATATGTTGTGTGAACAAGGCATTATTTCAAAAGAGGACTATGAGCAGATTGAGTCTGGTTTGTATGAGATACTTGGAGAAATAGAGTCTGGTACATTTTTGCTTGATGGAGATGATGAAGATATTCATATGGCAATTGAAGGTAGACTGACAGAAAAAGTCGGTGATGCAGGTAAACGTCTGCATACAGCCAGAAGTCGTAATGATCAGGTAGCTTTGGACTTTAGACTTTATGTACAGAACAATACCAAAGCTATTGCAGCACTGCTTGCCGAAAATATTGAAACCTTTGTAAAAGTTGCTGAAGAGAATACGGAAACCATGCTTCCTGGTATGACACATTTACAGCATGCTCAGCCGATTAATTTCGCTTATCATATATTGGCTTATGCCTCTATGTTCAAACGTGACTATGAACGTTTTATGGCTTCTTATGAACGCAATAACTATTCGCCGATCGGTTGTGCAGCGTTGGCTGGTACACCGCATGCTATTGACCGTCAGATAACTTCAGATAAACTGGGTTTTAATGCACCAACGTTGAATTGTCTGGATACGGTCAGTGACCGTGATTTTGCTTTAGAGATACTCTTTAACATTTCTACTATGATGATGCATATTAGTCGTTTGAGTGAAGAGCTTATTTTATGGTCTGCAAGTGAATTCAAATGGGTAACACTTTCGGATAGACATGCGACAGGTTCATCCATTATGCCACAAAAGAAAAACCCGGATATCCCTGAGCTTTTACGGGGGAAAACAGGTCGTGTGAACGGTAACCTGATCGCATTGCTCACGGTAATGAAAGGTCTGCCGCTTGCTTATAACAAAGATATGCAGGAAGATAAGGAGGGTGTATTTGATTCTGTCAGAACAGCGCTGCTTTCACTGCAGGTACTGAATGAAATGGTTGCAGATATGACAGTGAACAAAGAGCAAATGGAAGCTGCCTGTATGATAGGACATCTTTGTGCAACAGACCTTGCGGATTACCTGGTTAAAGAGTCAGGCCTCCCTTTCCGTGATGCCTATCATATTACGGGAAATGTAGTGAATTTGGCTGAAGAGAAAGGCGTTGATATCTCTGAACTTTCTTTGAATGACCTGCAAAGTATAGACAGTCGTATAGGTGAAGGAGTGGTTGCACTTCTCGACAACCGTGCTTCTATGAATGCTCGCCTCTCAGAAGGCGGTACGGCTACTGTCAGAACATTGGAACAGGTAGAGAGTTTGAAACTTTGGCTGGAAAAGCAAAAATAGAAAGGATCACCATGCACTATCCAACTTTTCCTAAAGCGTGTACTTCACTACTCTGTAAGTATTTTACTCCAGAAGTATTTGAAGCACTAAAAGAGAAAAGAACCGGCTTTGATTTTACTGTAGCACAGGCCATCAATTCCGGTGTAGAAAATCCTGATAGTGGTATTGGGGTGTATGCGGGGGATGAAGAGTCTTATGAAGTGTTTGATCTCTTGTTTGACCCGATCATTCAAGAGTATCATGGATTTTCCAAAAATCAGAGTCATCAAAGTAATTTGAATCCTGATGAACTTAGTACGGTTAATCCTGATCCGGAAGGGGAATATATTGTCTCAACACGTATTCGTGTAGGGCGTAACTTAAAAGATTTTCCTCTTGGACCTGCTATTGACAAACAATCACGGCTCATTGCTGAAAAGATGATCTCTGGGGCTTTGTCGTCATTGGAAGGAGAACTCAAGGGAGAGTATTATCCTTTGCTTGGTATGTCTAAAGAGGTACAGCAAGATCTGATAGAAGATCATTTTCTGTTTAAAGAAGGAGATCGCTTTCTTGAAGCTGCGGGCCTGAACGGAAATTGGCCTGAAGGACGCGGTATCTATCATAACAATGACAAGACATTTCTTGTGTGGGTCAATGAAGAGGATCAGCTTCGTATCATCTCTATGCAGGAAGGTGGGGATATAAAAGAAATATTTACACGATTGACTTCTGCCATAAAACAATTAGAAAAACAACTCAATTTTTCCTATAATAAGCATTTGGGATATATTACCTCCTGTCCGACAAATCTGGGAACAGCGATGCGAGCCTCTGTGCATATTAAAGTACCCAGACTGGCAGCAAATATGGAAAAATTCAAAACGATCACTGACAGATACCACTTGCAGATACGCGGGATCCATGGTGAACATTCCAAGAGTGAGGGGGGAGTCTATGACATCAGCAACCGTCGCCGACTCGGGATCACTGAAGTTGATGCAGTACAAGATATGATTGATGGTGTCACAGCACTTATTGCAGCAGAGAAGGCTTTGGAGAATACATAGAACCTATATCTACTTTTGGCTATACTTCCATCCTAAATTTCTCACTTGGATGGACTGATGATACAACTTACAAACCTCTCTAAAAGCTTTGGTGGACAAACCCTTTTTAATGATGTGAACCTTAAACTTGCAAGAAATCAGAAAATAGGATTTGTAGGACGTAACGGTTCAGGTAAATCTACCCTGTTCAAAATTATTTTGGGCGAAGAGAGTCATGATTCAGGAGAAGTGAGCATTCCTAAAAATTACCGTATCGGTACATTGAAGCAACACCTGGTATTTACCGAAGCAACGGTACGTGAAGAGTGTGCACTTGTTTTGCCTGAAGATGAACAGTGGAACTTTTACAAGATCGAAAAACTTCTCTTTGGTCTTGGGTTTACAGAAGAAGATCTTGACAAAGACCCTTTGAGTTTTTCCGGGGGCTACCAGATACGTATTAACCTTGTGAAACTTTTGGCAACAGAACCCAATATGCTCCTGCTGGATGAACCTACCAACTACCTTGATATCCTCTCTCTGCGCTGGCTTAGAGGTTTCATCCGTGAATTTGACGGCGAAGTAATTCTTATTACACACGATCGTGACTTTATGGACTCTGTCACCACGCATACAATGGGTGTGCAGCGTAAAGCATTGAGACTAGTAAGCGGGGACAGTTATAAATACTACTCAACCCTTGAAATGGAAGATGAAACGTATGAAAAAACAAAAGCAAATCAGGATAAAAAACGTAAAGACCTTGAAGAATTCGTAGCACGCAATAAAGCCAGAGCATCTACGGCAGCTTTGGCACAGTCCAAGCAAAAAGAACTTGACAAAATGGATGATATGGAAGACTTGACAACAGATAGTAATCTCTCTTTTAACTTTAATTACAAAGAGACACCTGCAAAAATCATTTTTCGTGCAGAAGAACTTGGTTTTGGATATAAGGCTAATGAACCATTGTTTCAAAATATCACTTTTGCCATGGAAAAAGGTAAACGTTTGGCGATCATTGGTAAAAATGGAAAAGGTAAATCTACTTTGCTTAATTATATTGCGGGAGAATTACCGCAGCAGCAGGGAGAGTTGAATTTTCACCCTTCTACCGTGTTTGCACACTTTGGACAGACCAATATTGAAAGACTGAATGTTAAAAATACCATTGTTGACGAGATCGCTTCTATGTCTAAAGAGATCGGTATTCCACAAGCAAGGAATATTGCAGGGCGCATGATGTTCTCGGGGGAACTGGGAGACAAAAAGATAGAGGTACTTTCAGGAGGTGAAAGAAGCCGTGTGATGTTGGGTAAGATCATTGCCACCCCCGCAAACCTGCTTTTTCTTGATGAACCTACCAACCACCTGGATATGCAATCCATCGATGCTTTAGCGGATGCCATAGAAGATTTTGAAGGCTCTCTTATTATGGTCACACACTCAGAAATGTTATTAAGAAGATTAGCAGATGCACTTATTATTTTTCATAAAGGCGGTGCAGAATATTTTGACGGTACCTATGACGAATTCCTTGAAAAGATAGGATGGGAAGAGGAAGAGGGCAGCAAGCCAAAGAAGAAAAAACCGAAGATAGACTATAAAGAGCGTAAAAAACTTCGTAAAGCTGTGACTAAGGAGCGTAACGAAGAACGTAAACCTTATACCAAAGAGATCAAACTTTGTGAAGAGAAGATCGGAGTCCTTGAAGCAGAGATGGCTATGAAGAATGAAACGTTGGAGAAGGCTTCAAACTCCGGAGACAATGACCTGATCATGGAACTTTCTAAAGAAGTGGGACTGCTACAGCAAGAAATTGATGATTGGTTTGAAAAGTTGGAGATCGCTTCTGAAATCGATGAGGAAATTGTTGCGAAGTATGAAGAAAAACTCGAAGCAATTGATGCATAATGTATAAGATGGGAGTACACCATCTTATACACTGACGTTTTTACAAAGATTTATGCGGGTCTTCTCTGAGATCATTCCATTTAAGTTTTCCTCCGCCTAACATATGGAAGTGCAGGTGCATGATCTCCTGTCCTCCATCTGCTCCGTTGTTGGTGATGAGTCTATATCCATTGATATCCAAACCTACTTTTGTGGCTACTTCCTGCGCAAAAGAGGTGAGTCCAGCCATCATTTCTGGTGTGGTGTCCTGAAAGCAGTCTACATGCTGTTTAGGAATGATCAAAATATGGACAGGTGCTTTAGGGTAGAGGTCATGAAATGCTAAAAAGTGTTCACTCTCATGTACCGTATTATTTGGTATTTCTCCGTTTACTATCTTACAAAATATACACATATTATTTTCCTTTTTATGCTTGATTTTTAACTTTTATAAGGTGATTATAACACAGTAAAAATAGAATAAATCCCATTATTAGTTACTTTTGGATAAAATCACGGTTATTACGTAAGTCATATAGAGGTTTTATGAAAGAATTAGAAGAGAAAATCGTTCAGGCCCAGAGCCTTGAATCATTGGAAAAAGTACGTGTTGAACTTTTTGGGAAAAAAGGTGTTTTGGCAGCACAGTTTGCCAAAATGAAAGATGTACCAGGACCTGAAAAAAAAGCATTTGCAGAAGGTCTAAATAAAAACAAAGTGGCACTGCAAGCCAAGTTTGATGAACAGTATGAAGTACTTAAAGCACAAGAGATCGAGCGTCTGCTTAAATCTGAAGCGATCGATGTATCACTTTACGGTACTTTAGCACAAAAAGGTGCATTGCACCCTGTAATGGAAACTATGGACAAGATCATTGACTACTTTGTGGCATTGAACTTTGCTGTAGAGTCCGGCCCAATGGTGGAGGATGACTTTCATAACTTTGAAGCACTGAACCTTCCAAAATATCACCCAGCACGTGATATGCAGGATACGTTTTACTTTAAGGACGGGGGATTGCTTAGAACACATACCTCTCCTGTGCAGATAAGAACGATGTTGGAGACAAAACCGCCGATCAGAATGATCGCACCGGGAACTGTCTTCAGACGTGACTATGACTTAACACATACACCGATGTTCCATCAGGTTGAAGGACTTGTGGTAGATGACAAAGGCAAAGTGAGTTTTGCAAACCTAAAAGCAATATTGACAGATTTTCTTCAGTATATGTTCGGAGATGTGGAAGTACGTTTCAGACCCTCTTTCTTCCCTTTCACCGAACCTTCTGCTGAAGTAGATATCTCTTGTATCTTCTGTGAAGGAAAAGGCTGTCGTGTCTGCTCTCATACAGGCTGGCTTGAAGTGCTTGGCTGTGGGATCGTTGACCCGAATGTCTTTAAGGCAGTGGGCTATGAAGATGTCAGTGGATATGCCTTTGGCTTGGGTGTAGAGCGTTTTGCAATGTTGATGCAT